>JANLUJ010000945.1:0-11328 GCA_031363425.1 Pirellula sp. | reverse complement strand
GACATCCTTTAAGTTAGGAATAGCATGCAGTAGCCAGCTCTTTCCTCCGTCGATCGTCTGCACGATAGTAGCTTTACTCCCGCACGCCCATGCGACATCCTTACTCACTGCCGCCAGTCCTCGAAGGCTCGCTTGGGTTTGCGTATCGAAGTTTTTCCAGACGTCATCCGCACGAGTACGAAGCTCTGTGGCAATGGAGTTTAGTAGGACAATAACAATGCCAAGTGTTGATGCTGTTTTGTGCAAGTTGTTTCCCGGTGGTTGGATTCCAGATCGACCTTCGCGAAACTGCAAGATACGCTTGTGCTGAGACGCAGGGCGGGAACAGTTGAGACAACGTTGGGACAACTGTTCTACTTTGCTTTCGGGGCCATGTTGTAATATTCCCAAAACACGTTTTCCGATTCCAGGGTTAATTGGAATCCGTTGCTGATGCGAGTCATATAGTTATAGCGGCTCGCGTTGAGCATGATAAATAGCGCTCGCTGGTCACCGAACCCGTCGCGTAGGACCTGAATGTCATCCTTGTTTATTGGCGATGGAGTTTTGGTGAGTTTGCGCGCAAATGATAAAGCAGCTTGCTCAGCGGGGGTAAAGTCCGTCCAATCGTTTCCGGCGAGAGTGCGACTGCGCTTGGCTATGGCTTCGTTATCTAGGCCTGCAACTTCCCAATTCATTTCGCAATGCCCCATGCAGTACGGACACTTCATGGCGTCGGTTACGATCCAAAAAATGCTGTTTCCGAAAATGCGGTCCCAATTTTTGCTAACCTCGGAGCCGGCTGTCCGCATGTAAATCTCGAAGGGTACCGCCAATTCCGCAGCGTAGCCAAATGCGATGCGATACCAAACAATCGCGCTGGGTTTATCCATTAGCCCCACCGGCAATTTGGGAGCAATCGCGTCCCATTCCGGAATGGGTAGTCGCGTTTTGCGATGACGTTGTTGTGTGAGTCGTTCTTGAAGTCCCTCGAACGGAAGCCAAGTGTATTCGATCGACCTGGTACGGGATGGCTTTGCAATAGCCGCAACTGGATCGGCTTGGGCTGGCGAAACTGCGCTAGTACTTGGACTAGGCTTTGGGGGTGGTGTAGTTGTGCTAACCAGCCCGGCTGGGTCGAATCGAGCGGTCATTGGCGACAGCCCATTGGAACTATCCGAGGTGATTTGCAGACACAATAGGAATCGATCTTGAAAGCTCGCGTAAGCCGAGTGCAACACCATGCATGCTGCTGCTTCGTTGCCGAATTTGGCGACTAAATCGCTGAAAAAGTCATCGGGGATGCCATCGGAGTCTACGGCCATGCGTTTCGCGAACTCAAGCGCCAAGCGTTCATCGGCGGACCAGACTTTCCAACTTCCTTCTTCGAGTGAAGCCCACTTCTCGGGTGGGACGTTGGCCAATTTTCCATCGGCTCGCGCCACTGCCAACGCGTATTCACAACCGTTGGTCTTGGCGGCCACAAATCGGCATGCAGCTCTCAGGCCTGGGGCAACCGCTCCGAGCGTTCTTTGAGAACGGTCCAATTCGAGAAAGGCGGCTGTTGTTCGAGGCATCTCGCTCACCATCATCCGAGCCCAGATTGGTAAGGCTTCCGTTCGAGCCCCGTCGGATGGAGGTAGCAACTTCCATGCTTCTTCGTTGGATACAGCGTGCGGCCATTCAGCCCGCAATGCTTGCGATGGCGTATGCGGAAAATTGGCAGCAACCAAGAGGATGGCAAGCATACAAACTTGCAGCGGAAATGGGGACATAGGTGGATCTCGATTTGAAGAAGAGGTGCCAGTGGATTTTCACTTCGTAATCTGGAATTGCCTAGAGAAATCTTTTTTACCAGTTTGCACCGTCAACCGCAATTATGTTTCGGAGCCGAAGTTTGCAAAGTTGTTTGGGTACTAGCGGAATTCGTGCCAAAAGGGTTATCCTTTAAACAAACGTCCCTCGCTCGTGGTGTCAAACGCTCTACGAGTATTCAACATCAGCCGAGGTAACCAAAATGAAGTTGACTGATTTTTACAGCGAAGTTGCAAAGCGGGCCGGGCGCTTCGTGATGGAGAAACGCAATTGGATCGGCGTCTAAGGATTGCGGCGCAACGATTCGAAAAATGCTTCCGGATTGTCGCGTTGCATCGAGCTCTCTACATTCGTAGACGCCCGACTGCCATTCTTCATCGCCATCTCGGGACCATTCCCATACATCAAGATCAATAATCCATTACCCAATTGATAACACTCAATCAGGAGAGGCAACTCGGATTTGGATTTAAAGCGATAGCCTGTCAAGCCGGCGCGAGAGACAGATGACGCTACGGAATGAAAGTTGCCTCCCGATGAATTCAGCCCAGCATAAAACATTTCAGGTGTGATGATTTGGCCGTTGTCGGTGTTGGTCACTCCGATGACAAACTCCGATCGCGTGAACAGATTGTCGATCTCTTGCCCGACAAAATTGTTTGTAAATTTGGTCCGCTTATTGATGACGCCTTGAGCATCGGCTGAATAGCCTCCGGCGGAAATCGTATTGGTCCGATTGAGGTTCCAAACCAATAGTCCAAAACCGCCACAGCATATCAGTAACACCAACCCCATAATGCCGCCGACTATTCCCAAGATCCAAGCGACTTTCGATCCACTCTTCTTGCTGGATTTCAATCGTGGCCGCTTGACCTTCGTCGGTGCATTCTGTGATTCGTAGTAGGTGGGCGCAACGTAGCTCGCAGCGGGTGGTGGCAGCAATTGAGACAGATCCATTGCCTGCGCTAAATCGGGCGGGGGCTTCGGTTGAATGCGGGCAATTTGTGGGCGGGGCTTGGTGTTCTCGCGTACACTGAGGGGCTGATTGTCGGACTTTTTCGCGGCTTGCGGTTTTTGTTTGGGAATCGCCTTGGGCTTCGGCGGTTGATAGCGTTCGATCACAAATACCGAGTTGCACTGAGTGCATTTACCCTTTTTCCCGTCCTTGTCCGGCGTCCCCTCGAACAATTGCTTGCACATGGGGCAGGCAAATGGGAAGGAATCGATTTGTTCGGCAATCGCAGTTGATTTGGCATCGATCGATATCGTAAATACGTGGGAGCAGGCCGGGCAACATCCACGAGTTCCATTTAGCGAGGCATCGCATTCCAGTATGTTTTTGCACTTTGGGCAAGGGACATCAATGCGAACACTGAGAATATCCTCGTCGTGGCTATTTGCGCTAGGCACAATGAGTCGTTCTTTGCAGCCAGGGCATTCGCAAGCTTTGCCGTGACTACCGTCCGGCACGCGCAGCATGCGCGAACATCGATGGCATTTGAATTCAATGGGCATTGGACTGAAATTGGGGATGCGCTGAATCGTAGTATCTGAAGCATGTATATTAGCTGCTAATCTTTAGGATGCTACGCGTTGCCTGGACTTTTTGTGACTAGTCCGTTCTGTCTCGTGAAGCGTGAAGCTCGATGGCTCGAAGCAATCGGACCGGGTGATCGGTTTGGATGCAATCGATACCCCAATGGATCGCCAGCTGGTACTGTTCAGCGGTTTCGTTTCGTCCCAATGCATCCGAGAAGACTTCCATTCCCTTTTCATGGCAGGCCGCGATCATTTCGTTGGAAAGAATCGACCACGCAGAATCGACGCCGTAGGGATGGATGCTAGCGACGTTGTCTAGCTGATCCAACCGCTTAAGTGGTGGTAAGGTACGAACTGTTGGGTCGAGCCGATGTATCTTTTCACAGAATTCCATCCCTTGATAAACGACGTGTCGATCCTCGAGATGGTATTTGCGAATTGCCGCTATAAGCGCCTCTGGTGAGATGTCCTTTGCATCGAGATAGACTCCCATCTTTTCGCCGAGCGCACTCAGTCCCTCCTCCATCGCGGGCACACGCGATTCAATAAAACGATGGCTGAACCACTTCCCAGCGGAGAGCGAGGTTAGTTCATCGAATGTCATTTGTCGAACCGCACCATTCCCGGTTGTTGTTCGGTCGAGTGTTCCGTCGTGAAGAAGAACATGTTTTCCATCCAGCGTGGTACGGATGTCGATTTCGGCATAATCAAGGCCGAGTCGAGCGGCTTCGCGAATGGCAGGCAGTGTGTTTTCAGGAGCGTATCGATTCAGGCCTCGATGGGCTGCGATTTTTACCGGGAACACCTTTAGCTTTCGACGCGCATTGAAGAACAAGATGCCGGCCGGGTCGTCTGTTTGCAACCAGTCTGCACCGGCTTCGATGACTTGTCCCCAGACAATGGAGTTATCCCATCTTTCCCCCAACACCTTTGCCTGAACTTTAATCCCGTTCGCATGGAATCGGCGACTCAACTCTGGTGTTAGTTCGTCGGCATCGATTTCAACTGCCGCGGGCATGACGTCGCGTACGAATTCGTCGAACTTCATCGTCTTCGGCCGAAACTTTGCCATGCAGGGAACGGACCCCATGGAAGCCTCTTTCACTCTCGCTAGGTTTTCTGGGCTATCGTATACAATGACTTGTCGCTGCATACCGGCCGAGATCACATCCTCTGCAAGCAACGTCGGATCGACGCGTTTGCAATCCAAGTACAAGTTTATTTTCCCTTTCGCCAAGTTGAGCGCCTCAGATAACGTCAATAGGCGAGTCCCTTCGAATCGTTTGGCGAACCTTGACCCCGTATCAAATCTCATCAGTTGTTCGACAGTAAGATCTGCTACCTGTCCTGTTCCATCCGTCGTGGCGTCGATAGTGTCGTTATGGATGATGACGTGGCGGCCGTCGTTAGTAAGCCGTACGTCAATCTCGGCCCATTCGCAAAAGTCTTCGGCGCACTTCTCGATGGCCGTTCTAGAGTTTTCCGGGGAAGCGATCGCCAACCCGCGGTGAACCATGACCTGGATGTTTCGTGGCGGTTGGACGGGCTCAAAGAATTGGAAATTTGGCTGGGCCAAAGCCTCAGACGAGACGAACAAGGTAGAAATGACCGCGATACACAACAATCGTTTCATGATGTGGCTCTCTAAGAATCAAAATGCGTCGAAGCACCAGTTTATCAAATCCCAGCACCTAAACGCCCCCATGAACTGTTTTCTGTCGCGATAGGTCGTCTCTTTCTTCATGCGAGATGCGTCGCTGGTGCATTCCGATGTAGAATGGATGGGAAGTTTGATCGCCAAACCAGGAGCTTGTGAACCATATGACGCAAAATTTTAGCTTGTGGCGAAGTGGAATTGTCCTCATCCCTTGGATAGCTTGGTCAACCTTTGCCAATTGCCTTGGTCAAGACGCTAGCAAGTTAGAAGACTCTTTGCCAAAAGAGATTCGCAATCGCGTTGAGGTGCAGCAGATCATACAGCGACTGCGTTTTTTGAGGATGTATGAAGCCAACTATGGCGAGAATCATCCGAAAAAAGAGTCCACTCGGGTACAGATTCGAGAGTCCGAGTACGAATTGAATCGCATTGTAAAACTGAACAGCGGATCCCCAAAATCCGGTTTAGCAGAGAGTTCGATCTACGTCGAAGACGCAATGCCTAAAGAGCTTCGCGATCGACCTGATGTGCAATTGATGATTCAGAAATTGCGTTTTATGAGAATGAACGAAAAGTACTTTGGCCAGAACCATCCCAACAAGAAATTCACTCAGGAGCAGATTCGCAATCACGAGTTCGATTTGACGAGCATCTTAGAACTTGAGAACCTACCTTCGCCCGAACCCAATGTTACGGGGTCTTCGACATTTCATGGAAACGATATTCGACCAGAGGTGCAATCACTGGTTCAGAAGATACTTTTTTTGAAACTCAATTTGGCGAGCTTTGGAGAGAATCATCCGAGCCGAAAATCAATTCAAGAACAGATTCAGAAACAAGAAGCGGCATTGATCGATCTGGCGGATCGCTCCGGTCAGCCCCCCGTTCCGCCCACAAGTGGACAACGATCACCCAAGGCGATCGACCTTATGACCCCGGACTTGCAGAATAGCAGGGATGTACGAGTGATTGTTCAGAAACTAGCGTTCCTAAGACTTAATGAGGCAAACTATGGCGCAAACCATCCAAAGTGGAACCTCATCCAAACGGAAATCAGGGAGCTCGAGGCTGCTCTAAGCGAAATGATCAAGTTGGAACAACAGGCAAGCCGAAGTCCATTTCGACGAGATCCGAATTAAAGTCTGATTGGGTTTCGAGAATGCGTATACGACGGTCGAATTACGACTTTTTTGTGGCCAAGCTTCACTGCGATACTCGTCGGTCAAGGTATTTAGCAAGCCCGCCTGGATCTCTCCCATTTGCCAGCCGCTAGTTAAACTCGAACTAAGCGAACTCTTCGACTTGGATGCCTAGCTGTCGATTGCTTGTGAATCTTGACCTGTCCATTCCACTCGAAATCAGCAACAATAAGTGCTTCACTTGCAAGAAAGTACACCGATGCTCGTTTTGGAACCGTATTCGTTTGGAGTTGGCGATCGATTTGCTCACCAAGCCAAGGCGCAACTGCGCGCGTTCATCTCCCTTTCCGAACAGATGAATCCTAGTCAAGGGTTGGCCGTCGTGCCAGTTTGGAACAAGTCCAATCGAGAACACACCTTCATTGGCTCCGAACCACAGAGCGTTTACGATGCAGCTGCTGACGCCGTGGCTGAGTTGGCATGGGATCAACCTTGGTACGTCGATGCGGACCATATTCAGCTGAAAACCGTCGATCGGTTTTTGGCCTGCTCCAATTTTTTTACCATCGATGTGGCTGATTCCATAGGTAAGCCGGCAAGTGATGCGGATGTTACACACTTTGTTGCGCGTCATCCGGAGCTGCTAAGCCCCATTTCCATCCCTGGAATCAATGTTCCTCTGTCGATCCAACGCGATGAAGTAGTACGTGTGGTTCGCAAGTATTTGTTGGCGACTCGTCAAGCTGGCGACATTTATCGGTACATAGAAAGCAAAAAAGGTGTGGGAAGCTTCGTCTCTGAAGTTTCGATGGATGAAACAGACTCGCCACAGACTCCACCTGAGTTGCTGATCATCTTGGCGGCTCTTGCCGACGAAAAATTTCCGATCCAGACAATTGCACCGAAGTTTACAGGTCGATTTAACAAAGGGGTCGACTACGTCGGTGACCTCAAGCAATTTGAGCGCGAGTTCTTTGACGACCTGTCCGTCATTCGATTTGCCATCGGACAATATGGCTTGCCGGCCAATCTGAAGTTAAGTGTGCACAGCGGAAGTGACAAATTTGGACTCTATCCCATCATTCGAAAAGCTCTACGTTCTACGGGGGCTGGTATCCACCTCAAGACTGCCGGGACGACATGGCTCGAGGAGTTGATTGGATTGGCCGAAGCAGGGGGCGATGGTCTTTCACTGGCAAACGAGATCTATGCCAATGCGATTGAGCACATTGACGAATTCTGTTCACCCTACGCGAGCGTGATCAATATCGATCGAACGCGATTGCCGAGTGCAGCGGAGGTGGCATCGTGGGATGGCGGACATTTTGCTAGTACCATTCGTCATATACCCGGCGATCCGCGATACAACGCTAACGTTCGGCAGTTGTTGCACGTTTCCTTTAAGGTTGCCGCCAAGTCAGGTAACCGATTCACCGACTTGCTAGTGTCGAACGCAGCCATAGTAGGTGAGCAAGTGACCACGAATATTTTTGATCGGCATCTCAAACCGCTGTTCCTCGGCTAAAGTAGATAGCTGACGTTGCTAGCGTCAGAGTTCGGAACCATTCCTCCAACCAAAACATCCAAATGGAAAAAAGAGTCCTTGGCAAAACAGGCCTTGAACTGCCCGTCTTGAGCTTTGGTGCCTCGTCGCTCGGGGCTGAGTTTCGTAGCGTGCAACTCGACGAAATTTTCGAAAGCGTGCGAGTCGCTTTGGAGCTTGGCCTCAACTTCATCGACACCTCTCCGTTTTACGGACGTGGCATGTCCGAAGTGTTATTAGGCATCGCCCTTCGCGAGGTTCCGCGAGACCAATACACCCTTTGTTCGAAACTAGGCCGCTACGATGTTGGGCACTTCGATTTCTCCGCCAAGCGTGTCGCGGAAAGCGTTGATGTCAGTTTGCACCGTTTGGGGACTGACCATTTGGACATCATCTTGTGCCATGACATCGAGTTCGTTCCCCTGCAACAGATCATCGACGAGACGCTGCCGGCCCTACGACGCATCCAGCAATCGGGCAAGGTTCGATTCGTCGGCATAAGCGGCTACCCGATGAAGATATTCGATGAGGTCAGTTCACACGCGGAATTGGATTGCATCCTTTCTTACAATCAGTATACGCTTCAAAACACGAGGCTGGCCGACGAACTTGTACCGAAGATGAAGGCAAAGAACATCGGCGTCATGAATGGTGGGCCGTTTGCCGCGAGATTGCTAACCAATGCAACTTTGCCTGTCTGGTTTCGCGATCCAAAAGACGTGCAAGCGGCAGCTCGAAAGGCAGCTGAACATTGTAAAAAACATGGGGTGGATATCGCTCAACTCGCTTTGCAATTCTCCTGCGCCAATCCGGACATGGCCACCACGATTGCAGGTAGCGCCAACCCGAACAATATTCGCAAGTGGATTCAATGGTTGGAGTCACCTGTCGATACGGCATTGATGTCAGAGGTTATTTCGCTTCTTGCCCCGGTCAAAAACATTGGCCACCGCGAAGGCCTACCCGAAAACAACTGAATTCACGTAGGTTCGGCTATCCTCAGCCGAACAAAATTGAGAACCGAAAGACTCCTTAATGAAAGCCCTCCAACTCGAAAAGCCCGAATCGTGGCGGATCATCGAGATCCCTGAGCCACCATCGCCTGCGTCGGGAGAAGTCTTGGTCCGGGTTCATCGCGTTGGAGTTTGCGGGACCGACCTCGGTGGTTACCTTGGAAAATTTCCTTTCTTTTCCTATCCAAGAATTCCGGGCCACGAATTAGGGGTGGAAGTTCTTGAAATTGGAGAGGGCGTAACTAACGTCAAGCCCGGTGATCGCTGCTCGGTCGAGCCCTATCTCAATTGCCAACAATGCTATTCGTGCCGGCGTGGGTTCACCAACTGTTGCGAACATCACAAGACGCTGGGAGTGATGTGCGACGGCGGACTGACGGAGCGAATTCTCTTGCCTGCTCGCAAACTGCACTTGGCGGGCGAGTTGTCGATGGAGCAAGCAGCCCTGGTCGAGACGTTAGCCATCGGCTGCCACGCGGTCGATCGCAGCGGATGCAAGCCGGGAGAAAACGTCTTGGTGATCGGAGCAGGGCCTATCGGCCTATCAGCGCTCGAGTTTGTGAAACTCTCAGGAGCACGTCCAATCGTGGCGGACATCAGCGAGAGCCGTTTGGCATTCGTGCGAAACACCATGGGAGTACCGGACACACTTCTAATTCGTAACGATGAGAGCGATATCTCCAACTTGGAATCGAAGACCCAAGGCCAACGGGCCGACGTCGTGATCGATGCCACTGGCAACAACAGATCGATGGTCCGAGCGTTTGAGTTCGCTGCCTTTGCTGGGCGAGTCGTGTACGTCGGCATCACGCAGCAGAACATTGAGTTTGCGCATGCCCCTTTCTTTCACCGCCGCGAGATTACACTGATGGCGAGTCGCAATGCCCTCTCGCGTGACTTCACTCGCATCATCAGCCTCATCGAAGCCCGAAAAATCGATACCGATCCATGGATCACGCATCACGCCAGTTTTGATGATGTTCCAAAAGTGTTTCCGAATTGGCTGGATCCGAATGCAGGGGTCATGAAGGCAGTGATTCATATTGACTTCACTTAGGCGAGCGGCAAGCTGACCGTATTTAATCCATGAATGCTTGATCCAACTCCCACCTGAATAAACTATGAGCTACCACGAGACTTTGGCCACTCATCGCTTGTTGGATGCCAATCTAAATCGAGCATTCGAAGCTCTACGTACATTGGAAGACATCGCACGCTTTCAAGACCAAGCTGCATTTCAGGCCAAATTCAAAGGTCTACGGCATCAGCTTCGGGCTGCTACTCAGGATTGGAATCACGAACAACTTTACGCGAGTCGCGATGCCGGGCACGATGTTGGCCGAGATACAAAGACTGCCGCCGAATCCTCGCGGGCTGGTGGATTGTCGGAGATTGCAGAGGCCGCGTCTCAGAGAAGCCAACAGTCGCTGCGATGCCTCGAGGAAGGTTCGAAATTTCTTTACCCAAACTCAGCCGCCGCAATCGAGGTCATTCGATATCAAGTCTACGATCTCAACGCGCAGCTGCTGCTGTCTCAAGCACGGGATCGCAGTTTTTTGCAGAATGCCAAATTGTATGTTCTTGCGCATTGCCAATTGCCGCTCGACGAATTTATATTGAGGGTGCGAGAACTTAGTCATGCAGGGACCGATCTTATTCAGATTCGCGACAAACAACTCGATGCACAGGAGTTGATCCGGTACACGCAAGCGGCGGTCGATGCGGTCGACCCAACACAGACTCGTATCATCGTCAACGACCGAGCGGATGTACTGCAATGCACGACCGCTTTTGGACTGCATGTCGGCCAATCCGACTTAAGCGTAAAGCAGTCGAGATCACTGATTCGTCCAGCGTGCGTCTTGGGACTATCAACACACGATATGCCGCAAGTCCGCAGCGCCATCGAACTGGCAGTGGACTGCATAGGATGTGGTCCCACTTACGCATCCAACACCAAGAGCTTCTCGTCATTCGCAGGACTGGCTTTTCTCGGTGAAGTTGCTGCATTTCTCAAAAATGCATCTGCCGCTTTGCCAGCTTTTGCAATTGGTGGAATTGGACTTTCGAATTTGAAACCCGTGCTGGATACCGGATTTCAGCGTGTTGCGGTCAGCAAAGCGATCTGGAGCGCAGAGCAACCGGGGCTTGCGGCTGAGGCATTTAGGCAAACCCTTGACGGCGATTCATGAGGATGGCGAAAATCATCGAAGTCAAAGTGAAACCGAATTCGCGTAAGTCTAAGATTGAAATCAACGACCAGGGTTGCCTAATAGCATTTGTCAAAGCGCAACCGATTGACGGCAAGGCCAATGCCGAGCTAATTTCACTGCTTGCAAGCCATTTTGGAATTCACAAGAATCAAGTTTCGATTAGGACAGGCACATCGGGCCGAATGAAGAGAATTGAATTAGACATCGAATGAGCACATCATCGCATCACGAACTAAGCGAGCCACTGCAATTGGCGCAGGCAAAATACTGAGCCGCGGGCGCTAGCCGCGTTACGATTCCCAGGCAAACACGGTTGTCGCGGCTAGCGCCCGCGGCTCAGTATTTTGCCTGCGCCAATTGCAGTGGCTCGCTTAGTTCGTGATGCGATGATGTGCTCATTCGATGTCTAATTCAATTCTCTTCATTCGGC
>JANLUJ010000942.1:0-5718 GCA_031363425.1 Pirellula sp. | reverse complement strand
GGCCATGCCGCTCGATCAGCGAATTGTTGCAATTGATACGCTCACAGGTCGATTGGGATGGGAGTGTTTTTATAGCGGCATGCCTCTTGGGTTTTCGATGGATAAGTACCTAAATCGCGATAGCCATTCGTTCAATTTGCCAGCGCCGGATTATCTCGCAAAACGCGTTTGGGGCGAATCCCTTTTAGGTGCAATTTCAAGTGACGGAGAAAGAATTTACAGCATTAGCGAATTGCCCGCGGTCGATGTTGCCGAAAGTTTTGCGCTGGGCCCCAATGCAAGTGTAGGTAAACCTCAAGGCTTTCGGAGCTTCAATGTCATGCAATGTTGGAGCGTCCGAGAGGAAGGCAAAATCAAATGGGAAATTGGCGGCCAGAAGAGTCAAACGGAACCTAAGTTAGCAGGCATGCTCTTTCTCGGTTCGCCCTTGCCACACGAAGACGAGTTGTTGGTAATGGGTGAACTGAATAGCGATTTGTATTTGTTAGGTTTAGCCCCAGAGACCGGCAAGCTCCTTTGGCGACAACCGCTCACCACCAATTACGGAACAATAGCGCTCGACCCGATGAGAAGAAGCGCCGGTGCGATGCCGGCGGCCGACGGATCGATTATCATTTGTCCAACACTTTCCGGTTACTTGGTCGCATACGACAAGGCCACTCGCTCCATGCAGTGGGCTTTCAAATATCAGGTGAAGACAGACCTCTCGAACCCGAATCAAGTAGGGGTACTGGGAGGGCGGATGGAACTTGCTGACTTCTCACCCTTGACGCCACGCTCCGCGGATACTTCCGTAGTGATCAGCGATGGCACGGTTCTTTTTGCGCCATCGGACGGAAGCGACGCCTACGCAATAAGGATTGAGGATGGAAAGCTTCTTTGGAAGCTGAGCGATTCCAAGGTAGATAATGTCCGTTATGTGGCCGGGGCATGGAACGGCATAGCGATGTTCGTTTGCCAGTCCTCCATGATTGCCGTCGATCTAAAGAGCGGCAGCCTGAAATGGCCTCGCCTTGAATTACCGGATTCGCAACAAGTGATCGGTCGAGGTGTTCGGAAAGAGGGCACTTACTTAGTTCCGACTTCAGGCCAAAACATACTGCGTATCGACCTAGTTAGTGGCAAAATTACGGAGTCTGTTCGGGTTGAACAGCCGCTTGGAAACTTGATTTCGGTGGGTGATCGGTTGATTTGTGCGACCCCATTCGAATTGGATTGCTACACGGTTCGTGAGGCATTTCAGTCGCAACTGAAAGAAGAATTGCAACGCAACTCGCTTTCGCCGAGCGGGCTCGCTCAGCAAGGCGAACTGGCATTAGCCAATGGAGACTTCGATGACGCTCTAAACTTTCTCGATCAAGCCCGAAAAATTGATCCGAAAAACGCGGAGATTATCCTGCTCATCAACAAGGCTGGAATTGCGGCATTGTCTGCCGATTTCGACAGGTACTTTGAAAGAGTCAATTTGTTTGAGAACCTAGCAATCGATCGTGACAAGATTCCATATCTACGCTTGATGGTCAAAGGACTTCAAAAGCAAGGTCGCTACAAGGAGACTTTAGTGACGTTGCTGAAACTTTCCAAGCTTCGCACATCGCAGCGGCAGGAACAAATGTCCGGCCTAGCCAGCATGGCGTTGACTCCCAATTGGTCCGTTCAAGAGGACAGATGGATTGCTACGCAGGTCAGAAACTCGATTGACAAATTACTTCCAGCCGAGATGGCAGAAATAAAGACACTTGTAGCTGCCGAATTGGACTCCATGAGTAAACTGCCATCGCACATCAAAGGGGTCAAACTCGGACATTTCGAATCCATTCGCGAAACGGAGTCGCTTCGGTTAGCATCTGCAAACGTGCTTGTTGCACAAAGGGATTACCTTCAAGCAGAACGTCTGATGACATCCGATGGGTTTTTGGACGATACGGCCCCAACTTCCTTGGATGCCCAACGTCGAAAGGAAATTCTTGCAAGCATCTACGTCCGAACCAAACGTTTAGAACTCGCCGCGCGGTATGTAGATGGCGATCCAGTACGCTTGAACAAGATTCTTCGAGAGGCTGCAGGAAGCTTGTCACCGAGCTTTCTCATGCCGAATGATCTTGGTTTAAACAGGAACAAATCCTCGAAGGCAGTCGCCCTATGGCCAACCGGAAAAGTTCAGGTAACGACCGGTCCCATCGAAGTTCCAGCGTTAGACAAGACAAATCTATTGGACTCGACTTCCCTGGTTCGATGGAAAACGAGAATCGGAGACTCGTTGATAGGATGGCAGATTCATTCCGCTTCAACCAATTTGGTCTTCTCCAACCCAACGAGTGGCGAATCGTTCCAAATCTTTGCCGCCGCAGGAGTTCAGGAGAAGAATTCAGTGACAGTTGCTCATTCTGTTGATAGCATAGTTCTACTTGAAATCATGGGACAAATCATTGCCGTCGATACACTGAGGGGCTCAAGCAGAGACATGGAGGGGGTGCTCTGGAGAGAGCAGTTTGAGGTTGAGAATCCGGTCAAAGAACAAGACCGTACCAAATTGATCTCGGATCCAAAAAACTGGGGACTGCCGACTACCAAAGGCGAGTTTCGAGTGGCCTCCGTCTCGAGAAGCGGCATTATCATAGTCAAAGGAGACGAGTTGTCTTGTCTTGATCTTACTACGGGCTCCAAACTCTGGACTCGTACCGGCTTTCAAGGTTGTAGTTTCGCATCCCAACCAGGAAAGCTATTCGTTTATCGCCCAAAGAATCGTATGGTGCTCCAACTCGATGTGCGGGATGGTGCAACTCTCGACGAAGCCTTGCTGGAGGAAGAGGGCTTGTCGGCGATTGCTGCCGTTGGACGCTATTGGTTGATGGAGAAAGCGACCAAGAAAGAGAATGCAAAGCCGAGTTTACTTTGCCTTGTAGATTCGGTTACAGGCAGATTGATGTTCAAAACAGAACTTTCCAGCGGAACCAAAATTGCCCTAGATGGCGAGACCGGGATTATCATCTTCAAACCGTCGAGCGATAAACCGTCGAGCGAGTTGGTCTACTGGAACATTTCGGAGGAGAAAGAATTCGTTCGCATGGTTGAACGAGAGAAATTTAGTCAAATGTCAGTGCAGCGGTTTGGGGATAGCATTCTAGTTATGTTATATCATCAGGCGATGCAGTTAGACAATTTCTCGGTTTCGCCAGATGTTAGCGACACCAACTTCGTTCCGGTAGCCGGTCGGCTGATTGCTCTCTCTGTAAAAGATGCTAGTCTCCTGTGGGAACAGAACCCCCTTGTTCGACAATTTTTTTTCCCGATCTCGCAGAATCGCAATTCGCCTGTGGCGACATTTGTTCGCATGTTCAAGATGAGCAAAATAGCCAATACGGCAGTTGATTTCATGTCTATCGCCATGATTGATATTCGAAGTGGCAGGGTCCTTTATAGCCGTGATGACTTGCCCGCTATTCGAGGACTCGCATTCTCACAAGAAATAATTGATGACCAGAACACCGTTGTTGTCGAATACTTGGGAACGCGAGTAGAGCTAAACTGGACAACAGAGCCAACCGCGGACGAGCCGATTTACGATTTTGGCAACCTTGATTATCTCGAATTCAAAAAACGCATTGAGGCAAGAGCAAAGGATCCGACGTCGTCGAGCATCCAACCGTCCTCAAAGCTTGAGTCGTCGCCGATCAAATGAGAATCAGTTCACTTCCGCGCTACTATCGTAATCTCCGACGATGGCAAGAGATCATTGTCGTATTGCGCCGTTATGGTTTGGCCGATTGGCTTAGCAACCTGCGAGTTGATTTCATACGAGACTGGATCAAGGATGACCATGGAGTTCCTTTGGCCAGCTATTCTCGGGAAGCCCGCGTTCGGATGGCGCTTACAGACCTCGGCCCAACCTTTATCAAACTTGGTCAGGTGCTTTCGCTACGCCCGGATTTAGTCGGCTCCGAACAAGCTGCCGAATTGCAACAGTTGCAATCGCAGGTTCCGGCTGACCCGTTCGACCAGATCAAAACTGTCATCGAGTCCGAACTCAAATTGCCGATCGATCAACTATTTTCTGAGTTTTCCGAGACTCCGATTGCATCGGCGTCGATCGGGCAGGTTCACGCTGCCAAACTAATCGACGGTACGTCGGTCGTAGTCAAAGTTCAGCACGTTAATATTCAGGCAAAAGTAAACGAAGATTTAGAAGTGCTTCGCGGCTTAGCTGTCTTGGCCGAACGCATTCCCGAACTTGCAGTATGGCAACCGCGCGGAATCGTCGAACAACTTTCGAGATCGATCAAGCGGGAGCTCAGCTTCTCTCGCGAGCTATCCAATCTATTGATGTTCCAGACTGCACTCAAGGACTACGCAGGTGTGGTGGTCCCGCACGCCCATACGAAACTTTCGTCGTCGCGAGTTCTCACTATGGAGCGAGTCGATGGGCAATCGATCCATTGCCTAAGTTCACTGGACTCATTGCCTGGTGTAGATAGAAATGAAGTCGCAAGACGAGTTTCCTCGCTTTATGTCCAATCGATCTTCCTCAAAGGGCACTACCATGCCGATCCGCATCCAGGAAACATTCTGATTCAAGAGGACGGGACGATTGCACTGTTAGATTTCGGTATGGTTGGCCGAATTGACGATTCGCTTCGGGGAACAATTGAGGAAATGCTCTGGGCTGTTATGCAACAGGACTCCGCTCTACTGACCTCGCTGATTAAACGCGCTGGAAAAATCCCGGCGTCGATTGACGATGCACAGCTTTCCAACGACGTTGCTGACTTGATCGCCACTTACTGTTCGCAGCCATTGGATTCCTTGGATCTAAGCGGAGCACTCAATGATGCCACCGACATTTTGCATCGACATAGAATCACGTTGCCAAGCCAAATGGGAATCCTCATCAAGACATTGGTGACTTTGGAAGGCACATTGCGACTAACATGCGCGAGCTTCAGCATCATCGAGGCTATAAATCCTATGATGAGCAAGTTGCGTTGGAGTCGATTGTCTCCTCGCCGTCAGATTCGGCGACTTCGACGCATGTACGTTGAACTTGAGGGGTTGATGGAGCGTTTGCCTTCGCAAATTAGCTCGTTGGTAGAATTGGTCCAGGAGGGTAAGCTCGACGTACAGCTTTCTCACCGTGGTCTCAGCCCATCCATCAATCGATTGGTTCTTGGTCTATTGACTAGTTCGTTGCTATTGGGCTCGTCCATTTTGATGGCGTCGAAGGTGCCGCCACTGCTCTTTATGGATGGAGGCCCGCTTGGACTAAAAGACCTTTCGCTATTGGGATTGGTCGGTTTTGTGGTTAGCACTCTAGTTGCTTTCCGCATACTCTTGGCCATCAACAAATCCGGACATCTCGACCCTACCGCAGACGAAGCAGAATAGGAAGAAAGGCCTTCGGTATTTATGAATCACGAGTGTTTGAACAAAATTCATGATTCATCTAGTAGCTATTCGATTGGACGCTCCGTGTTTTGTTCAAGTTTTGACATTCGCTGCTAGCTAGACCGATATTCGTTTACGGACTGTTTCCAAATCGTTGCGCACCCGCATTCAATTCAATACCGTTGGATCGCTTCTGTTTAATACCTAACCAAGGACGAAGCAGGCAGCTGAGGACCTTTGGCCTCTTGCGAATTTGCGATTGTTTTTCGTTGCCGATTCTTTCAGGCTTTGTGGCGAGCCTGCAGCTCCGCTCCTGCCGAAGTACTTCTTGAATCG
>JANLUJ010000941.1:0-1642 GCA_031363425.1 Pirellula sp. | reverse complement strand
TACATCGAAACCATCGAAGGTGGCCGACTTCCGCGAAGGCGTGGAGAACACAGTTGGACGCATTCAGATTGTCGATGACTTTTTCGCAGATTTGGAACGGCCATTCAAGCAAAAGAGATAGTCATCGCTCCAATGGGAGCTGAATTTTAGTTGCGGAATCGATCCGCCACAGGAGTTAGCAAAGATAGCACGTAGCCTTACTTAAACGGGGAGTCCTTCATTCCGCATCTGTGAATAATCGGCTCGTCAGCCGTCGTACCGGATGGACTCGGCGCATCCACTTGCAAGTACGGCTGACCGAGGTCGTCAATCTTTGCGACAAGCGTGTCCCATGCGATAAGCCGTTGCTTGCCTATTCTCGTGCGCAAAACCCACCCAATTCGTGCCGGTCCGGGATCAAATCCATTAAAGATAAAGTTGCCAATGCTGAAGATGATTAGTTTGCCCTTATAGTATTCAACTTCTTGAGTCACATGCGGATGGCCTCCTACGATCATGTCCGCACCTGCATCAATCATCAGTTTTGCTAGTTGTCGCTGACGGTCGTTCGCCGGTTCGTATTCCCATCCCCAGTGCAACATTGGAATAACAATGTCCGCTCGATGGAGGGTGCGTGCAGCTTCAATGTCAGCAGTAACTTGAGCGTCAACAGCCCAAGCAACACCTGGCCAACCGGGACCTGCTTCGAATGCGCGTGGTTTGAAATCGTTGTACGCTAAGAAGGCGATGCGCAACCCTTGGCGATCTATGATGAGCGGTTGTCTCGCGTGTGCACAATCACGGCCACCACCGACGTAAAGGATTTTATTTTGCTCAAGCAATTGAAGTTGTTCAAGGAACGCAACATGCCCATAATCGCCAGTATGATTATTAGCCAAACAGACGATGTCGAGATGTTTCCGAACAAGCTTTAGCACACGAGGATGGGCACGAAACACGTATGGTTTGTCGTATTCCTCCCCGGTCGTTGCGACAACACATTCAAGATTGCCGATCGCAAGATCAACTTTGCGGAATACCTCCGCGAATTCAAAAAAAGGGTCCTCGCCAAGCGAGATTCTTTCTCCCGGGATCTCGGCGAGCATTATATCCCCAACAAACGCTAAATCGATCGTTTCAGAATTTGGCTGCTCAGACTGCGCTTGTGCCATGGCCGCGATGCAAGTTAGAGTGAGCAACACAGAACTCGGTCGTCGGTACATGATCAATTGCTTGCTACCTTAATTGTTATTGGTGTTGGATTCGAGTCTATAGGGTGAGCGAGCCTTATCAAATGCCCCAATGATTCTATGTCCACACGGGTTGTCTGAACAACTTCAGTATACTCCAGTCTCACTGGCAGTGAGATTCTCGAATTCGTTGGCTGGATGCATGTCCAGCTCATCAACTGTGGACAGGTCGTCGATCGCGATCCAACCTCATCATCCTTCACGAACCAGCAGTTCTAAAAAACGGTTCTCTCATGGTTGTACCTCTGTAGAAAAAGTACACATGAGATGAGTGACACCAATGGTCACATGCTATTCGCGAGCAAAAAAGATTTTTGTTTTGGTGCCACTTTGTTGCCACCGTTTAGTGGGAATCGCGTTTTCCCTGTGTTTTTAATGGAGAATACAGGACTCGAACCTGCGACCTCTTGCAT
>JANLUJ010000914.1:0-7828 GCA_031363425.1 Pirellula sp. | reverse complement strand
CAGTTCCATTGAATCATTGCAGCCTCTCCAGCTTGCCCTTTCTACGGACAATATTCTTGTAGTCCCATTGAATGACATTGGCTTTCTTGAGCCACCGTCTCAAGGTGGTTTTGTTAATCTCAGTAACGACCGTGTAGAACACCGAAGCATCCTTGAATTTTTTGCCAATGATATTCAATCCCTCTTCGTCGAAATCCGCGCCGCTCCAAAACATCAAGCGAATCCCTCGGTTCTGCTTACTATATCCAACGATAGGATTGCCTTCCAGGAACCAGACCGGATGCGCATGCCATATTTTGCTTTCCGCTCCAGGTAGGCCACGGTCGATTTCATGCGCAAGCAAGTCACATATGTCTTTGTCGCTAGGTTCCCTTGTGTCGTTGTACTTCGAAATACTCGGGTCCAAGCCATTTCTCCAGGAAAGTTTGAAATCCCAGATAAACCTAATGCAAACGCCGATGAAACCTTCGTATTGATGATCGCATTTGAGCTCGGCAAACTCAATCCCAGATGTTTTTAGGCGACCGGCAGGTTTAACCCTACCTAGCACGACGCGCAAGTTAGTGATTCCAGCTTCCAATTCACTAGCTCGCGCTTCGTGCTACTGATACTGCCGAGAGCGACTGAATTGCCAATCGCGAAAGCACGCCTGGATGCGTTTTGTCACTTGCGTTATTGCATCGCAAAAGAAACAATTAAACTCGCAGCTTGACACTGCATTGCATGTGGTAGTTCATCGTATTTTATCTTAGGAGCAAAATGGCTAAACACAACACGACTGAGCAAACAGAGCTCTTCAAGACACTAGCCATCGGAAATGTTGACCGTCTTCGCGCGATCGTGGCAAATGATTCTGAAATATTAAATTGCTATGACTATCGCAATTTTGGAGCAACACCCCTAACGATGGCTTGCTTTAGCAACCGTCCAACGTTAGTCGAGGCGCTCATCGAGCTAGGAGCGGATCCAAATAGGAAGAGCGATTGGAATATGGGACCTTGGAGCCCTTTGCATTGTGCTGTCTTTCGGCGAGACAATCAATTGGCTGAGTATCTGCTTGCTCACGGTGCGACAATGGACGTGCACACTGCAGCTGGCTTGGGGAGGGTTGATGAGGTTGTACGTTTGCTCGATACCGATCCATCTCGCGTGACGGAAAGGGGCGGCGATGGATGTCATCCTCTTCATTTTGCAGACACGATCGAAGTGGCAAAGCTGTTACTCGATCGCAGCGCCGAAATCGACGGCAGATGTATCGACCACTATAGTACACCGGCGCAATATCTTTGTAGCATACGGCCGGAGGTCGCACGATTCCTTTTCGCCAAAGGCGCTGCTCCAGACATTTTTTCAACTGCACTCTGCGGTGACAGTTCGTCAGTGGAGAAGCTACTGGATGCCGATCCAAATCTCATTCATGCACGGATCAACCCATCGTTTTTCCCGGCTGGGAACGAGCACGATGTGCAAAACATTCTGACTTTTTCGGTTGGACTTGATTCGACTCCATTGCATGCAGCGGCAAAAGGAAACCGACGAGAAACGATTCCTGTACTGGTTCGTCGAGGATTGTCAACCAGTGTCCGTGGTGGCTACGATCGAGGAACTCCGCTTCATACTGCGGCCTGGAATAACTGCAAGCTTTCGGCAGAAGCACTCCTCGAAAACGGCGCGGACATCGATGCACTGTCTGGCAGTTTGCACAACAATTCGCCTGCAGGATGGGCGATTGTCTCTGGTTCGGACAGCGTCTTCGAGCTATTGATGGACCGAGGAGCACTATGCCACTCTTGGTTCTTGGAAGATGCTCGTGACGCTTGTGCGGGCCGTTTTGACCAGATAATCAATGCATCACCTGAGCAACGACATCGAATTCTTTCGCATCTGATCCGAATGGGCAATCGCCAGTGACTTGGTTGACGACGTGGCACACATGCCTTTGGCCGCTGAGCCGAAATGACACACTTCTCGAAGTGCGCTTTGAGCATGGGGTAAACGGAGGAAGCCAACCGTCATTTCCTAGACTTTCGCGAACTTAGGCGAACGGCAGGTTTAACCCCACCTAGCACGACGCGCAAGCTAGTGCCACTGATTGCACATTCGGACACGTGAGCCGCGGGGCGCTAGCCGCGGGTGACTTAAATTAAGTGAAATTGCCTCGTTACACCGGCGGCTAGCGCCTTGCCGCTCACAAAGTGAGTGCCATTTGGCTTTACGCCAGCGGGGCGATAATTGGCAGCTACCGCGACTGTAGCTGCCAAGTGTTGCCTCCGTCGGGGCGAGCCCGTACGGAAGACTTATATCCTAAGGAGGCATTTCGGCGAGGCGGAGCCTCGCTTGCATTGAGTTACCAGGCAGAGCCTGGTAACTAGATTGCACAGTTGGTACTTGCTTTGCACTGGTATACAAAACGGTGGTTTTGTGACGCAATGCAGCATGCTCAAGAACGAAGGGGTGCATCGAATGCGAGATTGGTTGAGAAGGCTTGAAACTAGGCATGCGCTGGTTTTTGCGGCTATTGGCTTGCTGGCAATCGTTATTGTTTTGGTCTTTGTTCGTCGACTCGTTGGGATAGATGGTTAGGAGCAATTCGATGAAAGTAATACTTGCAACAGACGGTTCTCAGTTTGCCGAGGAAGCAGCTTGGCTTTTAGCCCACCTTCCACACGCGGAAAAACTTGAGCTGACGGTTTTGTTCATTAGCAATATACCCAATCTGCATGGTGCTAGTGATGTATCTGAATTGAAGAAGCGACTGGAAGCCGCCGACAGAGAAAAGGCCAAGTCGCTATTTGTCCATCTAAAGAACATCTTTGACGGCGCGAATGCAACGTTAGAGCTGGTTGTTGCGGAAGGCCACGTCGGCACGAAAATTATCCGGGCTGCTGAGGTTCGCAAATGCGATCTGATAGTCTTAGGGGCCGTTGGACACTCGTTATTCGAGCGCATGTTTGGAAGCACAAGTGATTTTGTGGCGACCCATGCTAAATGCTCGGTCCTAGTCGTTCGACCTACGGGGTTGAAAAAGGCAAAACGCCCGATCGACGTCTGTGTCGCATACGACGAAACGGACTCGTGGACTATTGTCTATGACCAACTCGCTCAATTCGGTTGGGGAGCAAACACCAAAATGGAGGTCGTTAGCATTGTTACGCTCCCATTTGTGTATTCAGACATTCCGTATGATTTTGACATAGAAGAAATAAAATCCACTAGGAGGGAAGAGTTAAACGCGGTGGCGAATCGACTTGGCGACCTGTCGCCTACTGTGGAGACGCACGTAATCGAGGCGAATCACGTCGGCGATGGCTTGGTGCGATTTGTGGAGAAAAATGCAAGCGACATTATCATTTTGGGTAGTACTGGCGGAGGCCTTCTTAGCACTTTTCTTCTTGGCAGTGTATCCAAGTACGTTTTGCGGCACGCGAAGTGTTCGGTCTGGATATCGCGAAAAAAAGTGCCGCAATGATCTTGGTTCGCTTAGATTCCCATATCCGCAAGTCGTTCAGCAATGAGCGATAGGTTGGATGTGAGTTTAGGATGTTGAAGTTCAAAATCAGCGATTAGTCCTTGCAGGCGTTTCGTCAACGTGGAGTGCGGCGGGTTTTCACTTGCCTCCGGGGTTGATCTCATTAGAGTCTGCTGGATTTCTTCGATGAGCATTCTCATTTTCACAGCCATCTGTTCATCGATTTGAGGCGTGTCGGCTAAGCTTTGATGCAGGGAATCCAGTGCCTGCTCTAAATCGTCGTTTGCCATGAAATCCTCCACAGGAATAACTTTGAAGCGATGTAACTCTTTATCCATTGTATGATCAGAAACCAATTGCGTGGTGCGTACAATCACTTTTGACTAGAAGGAAACGGTTTTATGCCTGACACCCTGTCGAGCGACCTGCTTAGAAAAATGGATGCTTATTGGCGAGCGGCGAACTATCTGTCTGTCGGGCAAATTTACTTGCTAGGCAATCCGCTGTTGCGTGAGCCGCTCAAGTTAGAGCATATTAAGCCGCGACTGGTCGGTCACTGGGGTACGACACCAGGTTTAAACTTCATTTACGTGCATTTGAATCGCATCATTCGAGAGCGCGATTGCAATGTGCTTTACGTCACAGGTCCTGGCCACGGTGGACCCGGAATCGTCGCGAACACGTACCTCGAAGGGAGCTATACGGAGGTTTACAATCATATCTCGCAAGATGAAGCGGGAATGAACCATCTATTCAAGCAATTCTCATTTCCAGGCGGTATTCCCAGTCACGTCGCGCCAGAAACACCGGGCTCAATACATGAAGGTGGCGAACTGGGCTATGCCTTGTCGCATGCATTTGGAGCGGCTTTTGACAATCCCGATCTTATCGTCGCTTGCGTGGTCGGCGACGGCGAAGCTGAAACGGGTCCACTAGCGACGAGTTGGCACTCGAACAAATTCCTCAACCCAGTGCACGATGGCGCCGTGCTTCCCATCTTGCACTTGAACGGTTACAAAATCGCCGGTCCAACAGTCCTCTCCCGAATCAGCCACGAAGAACTTGAGCAACTTTTTCGCGGTTACGGCTATGTCCCTTACTTTGTTGAAGGAGATGATCCGGAGTCCATGCATCACCTTATGGCGGAGACGCTCGACAAGGTTTTCGGCGAAATCAAAAAGATTCAGCTGGAAGCACGAACTAGTGGGTTCTCGAATCGTCCGCATTGGCCCATGATTGTGCTGCGCACGCCCAAGGGTTGGACCGGCCCCAAGGAAGTCGACGGGAAGCAGGTCACTGGAACATCGCGTTCACACCAAGTGCCAATGGGAGAAATGTCTACGCACCCCAACCACGTGCGAATCCTCGAAGACTGGATGCGGAGTTATCGCCCGGAAGAGCTATTTGATACCAATGGCAAACTAAATGCCGAATTAATGGATCTGGCTCCGATCGGCACACGACGCATGGGTGCCAACCCACACGCGAACGGCGGAGCGATGCTCCGAGAATTGCGTATGCCAAATTTTCGGGACTATGCGGTCGATGTGGTTCAACCTGGAGCGATCGATGCGGAATCCACTCGCATCCAAGGTCAATTGATCCGTGACGTGCTCACGCTCAACAGCGACACCAAAAACTTTCGAGTATTCAGTCCGGACGAGACAGCCTCCAATCGTTGGAATGCGGTTTTTGAGGTCACCGATCGAATGTCCACAGCGGAAATCATCCCAAGCGATGATCACGTCTCACCCGACGGTCGGGTCATGGAAATGCTCAGCGAGCATCAATGCCAGGGATGGCTCGAAGGGTATTTACTCACCGGTCGACATGGGTTCTTCTCGTGCTACGAGGCCTTTATCCATATCATTGATTCCATGTTCAACCAACATGCGAAATGGCTTAAGGTCACAAGAAAAATCCCTTGGCGTCGGCCGATTGCTTCGCTCAACTATCTGCTTACGTCGCACGTTTGGCGGCAAGACCACAACGGATTCAGTCACCAAGACCCTGGCTTCCTTGACCATGTCGTCAACAAGAAGGCGGAGATTATTCGCGTCTATTTGCCCCCCGATGCAAACACGCTTCTGTGCGTCACCGACCACTGCCTACGTAGTCGTCATTACGTAAACGTCATAGTTGCTGGCAAACAACCAGCGCCGCAGTGGCTCAACATGGATCAAGCAATTAAGCATACCACTGCCGGGATCGGAATTTGGGAGTGGGCAAGCAATGACATAGGAGGCGAACCGGACGTGATCATGGCTTGTTGTGGTGATGTTCCGACCTTGGAAACACTTGCCGCCGTGGAGATCCTGCGAGGCTTTTTCCCTAACCTCAAAATACGGGTCATCAATGTGGTGAATCTGATGAAGCTACAACCGACGAGCCAGCACCCGCATGGACTGAGCGACCGAGATTTTGATACCCTATTTACCACAAGCAAACCCATCATCTTTGCTTTTCATGGATACCCATGGCTCATTCATCGGCTAACGTATCGCCGCACGAATCATGGTAACCTGCATGTTCGGGGATACAAAGAAGAGGGAACGACCACTACTCCTTTTGACATGGTGGTACTAAATGACCTCGACCGTTTCCGTCTCGTAGCCGATGTAATTGACCGCGTGCCGAGTCTCGGGGCGCAAGCCGCATATGCAAAGCAAGCTGTCCGCGATAAATTGATAGAGCACAAGCTTTACATCGCAGAACATGGGGAAGACATGCCTGAAATTCGCAACTGGAAATGGGGCAACCATGTCGCGCCGCTCGTGCCCAATGACACTAATACGACCGGCAAGGTTTAACCCTACCTAGCACGACGCGCAAGCTAGTGATTCCAGCTTCCAATTCACTAGCTCGCGCGTCGTGCTACTGGTACTTTTCAGTCTGCCGGTCGCCTAACATTGTAGCTGCGGTATCAAAAGTCGAATGAAATCGTACTTTACTCGATATTCGAAATTCCATGTTCGGTGTTCAGTATTCATGAGAGCGGCCAGGCGCTAGCCGCCGGTATTCCGATTCCATTTTCGCTGCGATTTTCGGTACCCGCGGCTTGCACCCAGCGGCTCACTTTGGCAAAAAGGAATGCCGTTGGGATTGCAACCGCAATCGAAGGAATGAATTTTGGAGATGATTCTAGTTATCAATAGCGGCTCAAGCAGTCTTAAATTCGGACTCTTTGGGATGGATTGTGAAGACTGCGAACTTCGCGGCTCTATCGATTGGGGAGGAAAGACCAATCTCGCTGAACTGCGTCTTCACGGTAGTACTTTTTTGGAAATGCAATCAACGGTCGCAGTTCGGACGCACAGCGAAGCAGTGAGAGTAGCCATTCGAGCAATGAGCGAAGGATTGCAACAACGAGGCAAAAGTATTTTACAAGTTAAGGCTGTAGGGCATCGAGTGGTCCACGGCGGAACGATGTTTCGTGAAAGTGTGCGAATCGACGACCGCGTTCGAAAGGCGATCGAAGATTTGTCGCCGCTTGCTCCTCTTCACAATCCATCCGCATTAGCGGCAATCGATGCCACAGAGGCTGAACTTCCCGGTATAACGAAGGTGGCCGTATTCGATACCGCGTACTTCACCAGCTTATCACCAAAGTCGTTTTTATACCCACTGCCATACGAATGGTTCTCCGAGTGGAGCGTGCGTCGTTTTGGCTTTCACGGTATCAGCCATTCTTACTGTGCCCAGCGGGCGGCAGATCTGCTTGGCAGGCCAATTCGGGAGTTGCGTTTGGTCACCTGTCATCTTGGAAATGGATGCTCGGCGTCGGCCATGTCTGGTGGTCAAGCCGTCGCTACCACCATGGGATATACACCCATTGATGGATTGATGATGGGCACTCGCCCCGGCTCACTCGATCCCGGAATTCTCATTCACGTCCAGCAAAAGCGCGGGCTGAGCTCAGAAGCGCTCAACGAAATTCTAAACCACAATTCTGGATTACTCGGGGTGTCCGGAGTGTCCGCGGACGTTCGCCAACTTGAAGCTGCGGCCCTGGCTGGTCACGAAAGGGCAATTCTGGCTTTAGCGATGTTTGCCGATCGAGTCCGAGCAAGCGTCGGAGCATTGGCGGTCAATTTAGGGGGAATTGATGCACTTGGCTTCACCGGCGGGATTGGTGAAAATTCTGTGGGATTACGTAAGGCTATTTGCCAAGGACTGGATTGCTTAGGTTTGTCTCTCGACCACGATCGCAATACAAGCTTGAAACCCGACGCCGACATTGCAACGCAAACCTCACCGTCAAGGATTTTGGTGATTGAAAGCCAAGAGGACCTTATGATCGCTCGTGAGGTCATGGGGATTCTTACCAGCGCATAAGGCGAGCGGCAACATTGTTTATAC
>JANLUJ010000885.1:0-5841 GCA_031363425.1 Pirellula sp. | reverse complement strand
TGCCGAGCTTGGCATTGGTTCGGCAGGAGCCTCTCCCTCCCGGTATAAACAATGTTGCCACTGGCCTAAAAGAATTCCAAAGTGGAAAGCCAGGGGCCCAGGGGGGGCATGCTACTGTTCGTTTGAACTGGATTCTTCTTAACCCGATAGTTTTCCCAGATATCTTTGTTGAAACGTCCAATTTCAAAAGGTATTACTTGTGTCTGGGAGCTCTTTGGATTTTCATCAGTTCAACAGATTATCGACAAAGATTGGTAACATATGAGTCGTTGCGATAAACTGGCAATCTTTGTCTTTCCGTATTGGTTGAGCACACAAAGGAATAGAAACAGTTATGAAACGCCGTCGCCCCTCTGCTGATCCGCGTCGTAATCCTCGTTTCGAACGACTAGAACTTAGGCAAATGCTTGCAGGCTCGTGGGTGCAACTGGCCAATGATGCACCCACAGGCAATGGGATCGGGACGATGATGCTGCTCACCGATGGTACGGTGATGGCTCAAGAGGCGGGCGTCTCGAAAAAATTCTTTAAGCTCAGTCCGGATTCCACTGGGAACTACCATTCTGGAACGTGGACTAGTCAAGCATCCATGTCCTTGGAGCGACTTTACACAGGGTCCAATGTATTGCCGTCAGGAAAAGTGTTCATATTGGGTGGCGAATACACCGGTCCAAGCGGAACGAACAATTGGATTAATACAGGCGAGATTTACGATCCAGTAGCTAACTCATGGTCTTCCATTCCCAATTTTCCTCAATCGCAATTTGGTGACGATCCCACCGTCCTTTTGCCGAACGGAAAGATCTTGGCTGGCTATTTATCAGGCACCCAAACTTATTTGTACACTCCGGCGACAAATACTTGGGCTCAAACCGGAAGCAAATTGCATAACGACGCGAGTGATGAAGAGACGTGGATATTGCTACCCGATGGGAGCGTTCTAACGGTTGATGTGTTCGCAAACAATCGTTCCCAACGGTATATCCCCGCGACGGGAAGATGGGTTGATGCGGGCAATGTACCTGTAATTCTGACAGGAAGTTCGTTCGGGTTCGAAATGGGGCCCGCAACCTTGCTTCCGGATGGCCGCGTATTCCAGGTGGGAGCGAACAACAATACTGCGATTTACACTCCTTCGACGAATACCTGGATAGCAGGGCCTAGCTTGCCTGCAGGTTTGGGTGCCGATGATACGCCTGGGGCAATGCTTCCAAACGGCCATTTTCTATTTGCAGTAGATACATCGGTGCCAATTTTTACAGCCCCTACCAAGCTATTCGATTTTGATCCAGTAGCCAATTCATTGACGGACGTCACTTCACTAGCCCCCCCTGCGCTGGTCTCCGAACTTAACAATCCCGCATTTATCACTCGAATGTTGGTATTGCCAAATGGCAATATGTTGTTCACTACTTCATCGAGTAGTCTTTGGGAATACATTCCAACTGGAACGGTTGATCCGGCTTGGGCCCCAACCGTCAGCAGTACCGTTTACAACGGATCCAACACCTACACTCTCACAGGTACACAGCTAACCGGAATTTCAGAGGGCGCATCGTATGGTGACGATGCGGAAATGTCTTCAAACTACCCCATCGTGAGACTAACTAGTTCTACTGGAGTAGTAACCTATGCTCGTTCATTTAATTGGACTCCAGGTGTAGCGACCGGCAACGCTGTGGTGACGACGCAATTTTCCGTTCCAGCCTCGCTCGCGCCCGGTGACTATACCTTGAACGTGATCGCCAACGGGATAGCTTCTGCCAACTTTCCCTTCACAAAGGCTATATTGCCACTGGAATTGAATTTGGATTCCACGAGCATCAACGAAAACCTACCGGCCGGCACTTTGGTCGGAACGCTTTCCACTCTCGATCCGAACGGACCGAATACTTTTACTTACACGCTGAAAGCCGGTGTGGGTGACGACAACAACAGCGAGTTTCAGCTATTGGGAAATCAAGTTCGAACACGCGTATCGTATGACTTCGAAACGCAAGGTCCCCGTAGCATTCGAGTAAAATCCACCGGTGCCGATGGCCTAACAACGGAAAAGGTTTTCGTTATTTCGATTCGCGACGTCAATGAAGCGCCCACCGGACTAACGATCAATGCAAACCCAGTTCCAGAAAATGAGCTGCCGGGATATGTGGTCGGAACTTTCACCTCCAACGACCCCGACAAGAACGACCAAGCTCGATATCAATTATCTGCGAATTCGGTGCTCAATGACAATGCGCTGTTCCGTATTCAAGGTAGTCGTTTGGATACGGCCGTTTCATTTGACTATGAGGCCCGCAATACCTATACGATTCATGTTATTGCCATCGATCAAGCTGGTTTGACGACCGAAAGCGATGTCACGATTCACGTCCTCGACATTAACGAAAAACCTACCGACATGGTACTTACCGCAACCGAACTTTTGGAGAATTCCCCCATCGGGACAGCCATCGGTAGTTTCCGTATCACCGACCAAGATTTCAATGATACGCACTCCCTGACCCTCGTTGGTGGCTTGGGTGCGGATGACAACGCAAAATTTGCTTTTGTCGGAAAGGAACTAAGGAGCAATGACAATCTCGATTTCGAAAGTCAACGTCTCTACTCTATTCGCGTTCGAGCGACGGATGCCAACGGTCTGTGGATTGAAAAAACGTACAACATCTCCGTCTTGAACGTCAATGAAACACCGAGCGAAATCGCTCTAACGCCATCGGCGGTTGACGAGGGACGCGCGCCAGGCACCACCATCGGATTGTTGTCTTCGGTGGATCAAGATTTTGGAGACACGCACAAGTATGAGTTGGTGAATAATGTTGCATTTCCTGACAACTTGAAGTTTCAAGTTGTGGGTGGCGAATTGAGGACAGCTGCGGTCTTCAATTTTGATGTAAAGAACACCTATGGCGTTTTGATTCGTAGTACAGACCAAGGGGGGCTTTTCATCGAACGCACTTTGGCGATCACGGTTAAAAATGTGAATGACCCTCCCTCCGATATCGGAATTAGTAATCGTAGCATCCTTGAGGATAGTCCAAGCGGCAGTTTGGTCGGAAGCTTTATGACCGTGGACCCAGATGGATCGGATACGTTTACCTACCAGCTAGTTGCCGGCAATGGTGCATTAAACAATAGTTCTTTTTCGATCGTAGGAAATCGGCTCTTTACTAACACCACTCTCAATTTCGAAACCAAGCAAAACTATTCGATTCGCGTTCAGAGCCGCGATACAGGTGGAGTTGCCATCGAGAAAGTCTTTGTCATTGACGTTTTAAACGTGAATGAATTGCCGACAGCATTGTCGCTGGCGCCTGCGACGATTCCGGAAAATAGTGCGATCGGAACCGTCATTGGTTTGCTCATAACCCAGGATCCAGATATTACGGACACCTTCACGTACAGTTTGGTAGCGGGAGTTGGTTCGCAAGATAATGGCAAGTTTTCGATTCTTGGTGGTTCGCTCCGTTCCAACGCATTGTTCGACTTTGAGACTAATTCGAGTTATTCGGTTCGGATACGGAGTACCGACGCGGGTGGCTTGAGTACGGAAGCTCCGTTTGTTGTGTCTGTTACGAATGTCAACGAAGCACCATTCAACTTAAATTTGTCCAATGTTTTGGTTGAGAATGCTCCCGTAAATGCAGTGGCGTTTAGCGTGATTGCATTCGATAGCGATGCCGGCGATTCGCTGGTTTATTCGTTTGTGGCTGGCGCTGGAGCAGACGACAATGCAAAATTTGCGATCAATGCGACGGGAGGGGTCAGCCCATTGCAGCCAGTTGACTTTGAAACACAATCCTTCTATTCCATCCGCATAAGAGCTATCGATGCGGGAGGGCTTACGATTGAGAAGGCATTTCCAATTTCCGTTGTCGATCAAAACGAGGCGCCAACTGGTCTCTCATTAAGCCCCAACAGCGTGAATGAAAATGCTGGAACGGGGACGATCGTTGGCATTCTTGCAACGCTTGATCCTGACGCGTCGGATGCATTTCTGTACAGCTTGGTACCCGGCGTTGGCGCGAACGACAACGCCAGTTTTTCGCTGGTCGGGAATGAGATTCACGCCCTCGACAGTTTCGACTTTGAAGCCAAGAACACGTATTCTCTCCGAGTGCGCACCACCGATAGAGGCGGCCTTTTTACAGAGAAACAATTGAGCGTTTCGGTAGAGAATGTGAACGAAACACCTGTGTCCATTGCCCTATCCAGTTCAGCCATTGATGAAGGCTTAGCAAACGGTTCGGTGGTTGGTTTGCTGTCTACGGTGGACGTAGATGCGGGCGATAGGTTCCTCTATTCGCTCGTTGCAGGAGTTGGTGCGACCGACAACAGCAGCTTCATGATTCTGAACAATCAGCTTCAATCCGCTTCGACATTTGACTTCGAAACCAGACGATCCTATAGCGTTCGAGTTCGAAGCACCGATCGCGGCGGACTCGCGACCGAATCGCCGTTTGTCATTTCGATCAACGACGTAAATGAATTGCCGACCGATTTGCAATTATCATCGAAAAGCCTGAACGAAAATGTCCCAATTGGAGCTCTGATTGGATCGTTGAGTGCGACGGATCCAGATCTGGGAGACAGTTTGAGTTACCGATTCGATTCGGGGAACAACGATAATGCGAAATTTAGCCTGGTTGGTAACCAACTTCGCTCGAATGAGGCGTTTAACTTTGAGTTGAAAGCAATTTATCGAGTCGATATCCAGGCAGTAGACAAGTCGGGCAACGGCCCAACTCAGACCTTCACTATAACGATCAATGATGTCAACGATTCTGTGGTCGATCTTGGTTTGTCCAACTCGGTAGTGGATGAAAACGTTAGCGGCGGAAGTCTTTTGGGAATCTTAACGGCAATTGACCCGGATGCAGCTGACGTCCATCAATTCAGCCTGGTTGACGGCGCAGGCGGCACTGACAACAACAAGTTTGCGATTGTTGGTAATGAACTTCACATTCTCCAGTCACCCAATTTTGAGTCGCAGTCAAGTTATTCGATTCGAGTTCGCGGTACAGACCGAGGTGGTCTTTCCTTTGCAAAGAGCTTCGTAATCAACGTACACGATCTGCCTGAAGCGCCGTCCGGCCTTACGCTCAGCAACTTTCGAATCAAAGAGAACCAAGGAGCGCTGGCCTTGGTAGGTGCGTTTAGTGCAATCGATCCAGACGCCGGAGACAGTCTGACGTATTCGTTTGTAGCTGGGTTTGGCGATACCGATAATAGACTGTTTTCCTTGAATAATGGAAATCTACAAGCCAAGAGTTCATTCGACTTTGAGTCCAATCCGAATCTGTTTGTTCGAGTTCGGGCGACCGACTCATCATTGCAATTTATCGAAGATTATTTTGTAATCGTGGTCGATAATTTGAACGAAGCACCGACCGACATCAATGCACTGAGCAGGTCGATTGCTGAAAACCGTCCGGCAGGTACTTTGGTTTCAGTTCTTTCAACCACGGATTCGGATGTAGGCGAGAGCTACACGTATAGTTTGGTACCGACACCGACAACGGGTGACAATATCCGTTTTGAGATCGTCGGTAATGAGTTGCGAACCAATCGCAAGCTAAATTTCGAAGCGCAAAACACACATCAATTGCGCATTCGAAGCACCGACTCCACGGGCTTGTTCGTCGAGGTGCCGTTCACCGTCACCGTTACGGACGTCAATGAGTTAGCACCTATCGCCGCTTCGGATTCCGCCAGTACGGCCACAAATCGAAAGGTAATAATCGATGTTCTTGCAAATGATCGGGATACCGATGGTGTCGTAGATCCAAGCACAGTATCGATCGTTACCGCTCCGGCAAATGGAACGGCGCGAGTCCTGAC
>JANLUJ010000883.1:0-2154 GCA_031363425.1 Pirellula sp. | reverse complement strand
CTTTGCAAACTGCCGATCGCCTTAAGCCAACATAGCTGCTGATACTGCAAAAAACACATGAGGAAAGCTGCTCTTCAATCTTTGTCACAGGACGATTCGCTGCAAATTTTCCTCAATTGCAGACGTTGCTTTTGGGTTCAGCTGAAAGACCATCGGTACGCACAAAGCGTGCGGCATGCCAATCGGTTGAGTACCAGGGGTTGGCTTTGGAATTCTGCTCGGCAGCATCTTTCGCGAGTGCGTCCCGAGGCCGACCATTGGCATTTGGCCTTCTGCTGGTCGCTTAAGCCCAAGCTCGTCGCAAAGCACCGCATAGAGGTCGCCCAACTGCTGCCAAGCGGCTTCCGATTCCGCAATTTGCGGCATCGAATCTGCGCTCGCCATGACCAAGCCGACACCCGCCGCGCCAGCTAGTAACAACTCTTTCATCGACGCAAAGATCAACACAGCCGAACCGCCAAAGTCCATAGGAACCATGACAACAGCTAACAGCGGCGCAAACAAGATCCCTGCCGGGGCAAAACCAGTGATGAGTCTTTTTGACATCGGCATATCGGACCACATCTTGGAGGTGAACTGGTCCAGTTGCTGGTCATCGAGCTCAATAAGGCTTTCTTTCTGAAACCTATCGATTGCGCGTTGGCAGGCTTCGCGAACGCGTTGCTTCTGCTCGTCACAATCCTCCAAGCCTTCGTCCAATCGCAAGGTGCCTCGTCGATCGTGCTGCTGCAAATGGCCCATCAGGACCTCTGCTGTCACGATCTTGCCAGATTGTCCGGATGTCCAGCGAGTCCGAATCCAACGACCAATCGATTCTGTCTTGCCGCTAAACCACTTGGGAAACTGGAGCCAGGTCGTGGCCGAAACAAGACTCGCTTTGCTCGTTTCAGCCAGCCGTGCAGTCCACCTGCCCGGCATGGCCCACCATGGGGCGGTCCTCTCTAAAGAAAGAGACACTTGTTGAATAATTTGCCGGGAGACTTGAAGTCGAATTTTGGTCGCATGGGTCGCGGATCCATCCGTTGAAAAGTCAAAGCATGCGTTCGCAACGGAGCTCTGTAGCGAGTCCCTAATCGCCAATGAATTGCGAACGAACGCATGAGAATGAGCGATTGCATTCTTTATTCGCAGCTTTAACAACGAAGTGGTCGAGTTCAAAACATCTTCAAATAGGCTTCTCTTGTCGAGTTGTGAGCCGATGTTCAATAGCCAATCCTCGTCGGGAATTGGAGTTGGAGGTTGCGAGATCGGTTGCTTGTCGATTCGGAAAAACAGAGGTAGCGCAGACTGGTCCTTTGCAGCGAGCCCATCTGGCGGCAAAGGGAGTCGGTCCCGCTGCTGTGGTCCGTCGAAGCCGTAGGCCATGTATTGCCGTCTGATATTGTGGAGACCGTACAGTTCCTCGAGCTCAGATTGAATGTCGGTAGTTTCGTAGCGACGAGGAACACGATTGACGGCCAAAATTTGTTTTACACTTGGCATTCGATTGCTGAGCACTCGGAGAAGTCGGCTGACAGTTTGATCGTGCATTGCATTGGCAGGGAGCACTACCACGAAGGCCGAGCAAAGGGGTGCGGCGCTCGCCAACACCGCTAGCCTCGCATCCGCAATGGATTGAGACTGCTCATGAAAGAGTTGGTCGCTAACGGCGGCATGCGTTCCATTTTCCACGACGGGGTTTGGCCACGCTCGGTTCGGCAGAAAGCCTGTTTGGACGTCAGGGCAATCCATCAAGGCCAATCCCCAACGATCGAGTTGCGGGTCGGTTGCGACGAGCGGGATCTCGATGGTTTCTCGAAGACGCTCGGTGCCCGACGAATCCACAAAGGGCCTGGGGGTTGTATCGTTGTACTGCCCCATGGCTTGTTCTGCGTCGGTTGAGAGCATTTCGCTTCCGCAACCGAAAACCGAATGCAGCCGTTCTTGAATGGAGTTCCATAACGCGAGATCTTTGCTCCAAGATTCGGGCAGCCAAAGTACAAACCGGTGAGTGCCTTGGGAATTGGCTGATCCGACGAGAATGCGACGCCTGTTTTCATCCGAAAGGTAGGTCGAAACGAGCGATGATTTGCCAGCATTCAATAGTCCAAGGACGGCAACGATGGGGGCTGCCGGAGCTTGACAGCATCTCACTGCTTGTTCAATCAACCTTTG
>JANLUJ010000861.1:0-4465 GCA_031363425.1 Pirellula sp. | reverse complement strand
CGAACAGCCTCGTGCCATCCCAATGGCGAGTGGACCGTGGTCACGTCGCACATCTTCATGCGAGTCCCAATTGCGGCGAGGGAACCCGTTATCATTTCCGCTCCAAATCTGGACGAAGCGCACACCTCGTTCCAGCAGCCTTCTCGCTGCCAAACACTTTTGAGCAAAATGAAACGTCTCTTCGTCGTCGTTTATCTCTTTCCCCCATTCCTGCGTCCCACGTTCCAGGCCATACAGCTTCATTGCGTGCGCTGATTCGGTCGTGAAGTCGAGCGATTCAGGGGCCGCCAGTTGCATCTTGGCCGCAAGTTCGTAACTGCGAATTCTCCCCTCCAATCTTGGATCCCCCAGCCGAACTGAAGCATGCTCGCGATTCAGTTGTCCCATCAATTCTAACGATCGTTGCTCGCCATCTTTTGTGACAAAGTCACCCGCCTTGTGCGGAAACAGATCGGCGATGGGTTCTTGCCGGCCAGGATAAATAATGGTCCCCGAATGCTGGGCTGGCAGAAATGCGGCATCCCAATTTTTGACACCGTTCGACCCAAATCCGCGATGGTCTGGCAAAACAACGAAGGCAGGCAAATTTTCATTGATCGAACCTAGTCCATAACTAACCCAGCTACCGGCACCTGGAAACCCAGGCACCAGAAAACCTGTGGACTGCAATAGCGTGGCGGCACTGTGTACGCCGGATTTGCTAACCATGTTATGTACGAAAGCAATCTGATCGGAGACGGCTCCCAACGGTGCAACTACTTCGCTGAGCATCTTTCCACAATCACCGTACGGCTTGAAATTCCAGATCGGTTTCATCCAGGGACCGAGTCCATTTTGAAAGGCCTCGACCGGTTCACCAAAGTCACTGGCCTCTCCATCTCTCTTCACTAACTCTGGCTTGTAGTCGAACAAATCGATGTGACTTGCTGCACCGGACATGAAAAAATGTACGACGCGTTTGGCTTTGGGCGCATGATGCAGTCCCATTGCTCCGGCCTTCATGGTGACGGAATCGTTTGCGTTTAACTCCCCTTCGCCCGCGAGCAGCGCGGCCAACGCAATGCCCCCTAACCCGCCACCTGAATCAAAAAGAAAAGACCGACGCGATCGCATATCCCAACTCAATCCACGAAAGTAAACGCATTCAGATTAAAAAACATACGGCACAAGTATGGCACGCCATGCATCTTTGCAAACTCGATCAATGGAGCTCTTTGCACATCGGATGGAGCATGCCCAAACGCCAATCGATGTGCGATTTCGACTTGTTCAGAAATATCATTCGATTCTTTGGCGACACGATCGGCAAAGTGCTTGGCCTGCGTCAGTATGAACCCATTGTTGAGCAACGCTAACGCCTGTATCGATGAGAGACTTTCGTTGCGTTTATCAACTCGCATGGATGGATCAGCACAATCCAATGAAGTCATCCACGGCTGGGTTTGGGAGCGGACTATAAATCTATAGACCGATCGCCTCCAGGTCTTCACATCCTCTGGGTCTGCCAGCCCGTATTCATAATGTGGTGAGTGATCCGGAAACTGAACCACAAAGTCTTGCCAACCAGGACCTCCCATCGACTTGTCCAAGGTTCCGCTCACTGCCAGTACTGAATCGCGAATGGCCTCCGCCTCCAACCTACGGCGGTTTTGCTTCCACAACAGTGTATTGTTCGAATCAAGTCTTTCACCAATCGCATTGTTCGAAGAGGACTGTCGATACGTTTCGCTCTTCACGATGAGCCTGTGCAACCGCTTGAGCGATCCTCCGCTATCTCGAAAATCAGCGGCCAGCCAATCCAACAAATCAGGATGCGTAGGCGAGCCACCGTTGTGGCCTATGTCATTCGGCGTATCCACAAATCCTCGTCCAAAATGATAAAGCCAAACTCGGTTGACGATGCTTCGCCAAGTGAGCGGATTGGTCGGGTCCGAGATCCAGTGCGCAAGCGCGACCCGGCGATCACCTTCGCTACTATTCGGTCCTAAGGCAAATTCAATTGGCCGAAATGTTAGTGCCGACAGGGAGCCTGGAGCCACCTCTGCTAATGGCTGCGTCACTTGGCCACGAACGAGCAAGTGAATGGGGCGAGGTTTTCCACCAGTTGCACCTGTTCCAACGAAGGTACCACTACCGTTGTGAATACCGCCAGAATAGACCAAACTCGGTGCTGGGAGTTTCTTCAATTCGCTTGCTAACTGCTCAAGCTCTTCGAGCAACAATTGCCTTCTTACTTTGGTTCCTTCGTCCGCAAACGTAAGCAGCAACGCCTCGCGTTCCTTAACCAGCTGCGATTTATCTTCGCCCTTTGAAATCGTCGGAAAGATTCCATCGGTCAAATTGGACTTTCGCCAACGCGGCGCGGACTCGATCGAGTCGTACGCAGTCACTTTGCGGCCTGTCGCTAGGTTGTCGTTCCTTCGATCGAACACCTGCAATTCAGCGAGGGCGAGAATAAAATCCTTTTGCCGCGATGCAAGCTTGCTGGCGGTCACTCGAACATAGCGGGCAACGATGGCATCATCTTTCGCACTGCTGGTGGTAAATGGTTGTAGCCCAGGATTCTTAAAATCCGAAAGAAAGGTCTGGTCATGCTTCAGCCTGAACAACAAGACTCCTGACTTGAACTCTGGATCTTCGCTCGCCTCGATCCTAAAGCGAAGCGGAAAACCAAAACCTGCACCGATCGAGTTGAAGTCGTCATAACACGGAAGCAGTACTACTCGATCGAGATCTGCCGACTGCCCAAGGTCAACCTGGACCCACTTTTCCGAGTCCTGCGTGGTTGCGATTTCGCTATGGTAACCAAATTCTGGCCCGGAATTGGCGTTCTTGTCGACTGTCTTAGAGGCACCATCGATTCGCTTCGAGAGCGAAACATAATCTTCGCTTGCCCTTTCTTTTAGCGGATCTTCGATCTGCTTCAATGCAATGGTTGCGCCGTTTTTCAATTGCTCAAGCTGCAAGAATTGCTTCTGAATTGCTTCCTCGCGATGATACTTCCGATCCGTTCGATCCAACGCCGAAAAGACGGCATGCAGACTGTAGTAGTCTGTCTGTGAAATTGGATCGAATTTGTGCTGATGGCACTGCGCACAATGAACCGTTACGCTGCAAAATGACCCGATGGTGTTGGACACCATGTCATCACGGTCAAGGTGCCGGGCAATCTTGCCATCGATTTTCGATTCGGATACCTCGGCGTGCCCAATGAAGTCCCAAGGACCTGCAGCGATAAAGCCCATGGCTTCGATCCCATCGCGAGTGCTGGGCCAAAGGACATCGCCAGCGATTTGCTCCTCGATGAAACGCGAGTAGGGTTTGTCTTCATTGAGGGCCCGGATCACATAGTCGCGATACGGCCATGCGTTCGGTCGCGGTTTGTCTTTATCGTATCCATGCGTGTCGCCATAATGCACCACATCAAGCCAGTGTCGAGCCCATCTCTCCCCATACTGCGGCATGGCGAGGAGTTCTTCGACCAACGTATTCAAAGCCGATTCTGCATCGGTATTAGATGCGTTTACAAAAGCGTCTATTTCTTCAGGCGTCGGCGGAAGTCCAATCAAGTCAAAATAAAGTCGTCGGCCCAAAGTGCGAGCATCGGCGGGAGCCGACATCGTCAATCCGTTGTCGTTGAGCTTCGACTTAACGAAGAAGTCGATTGGATTCGAATCTGGGCCTGGTAAGAGCACGTGATGCAACGGCTTGAAGCTCCACCAGTCCAAGGGGTCTTCCAGAGGAACACTTACCGCATCGGGCCAAATGGCTCCCCTTTCAATCCATTCGTTTAAGCTTTGAACTTCACTATGCGTTAAACGGGGTAGGAGACTTTCTTTCGGGGGCATAGCCAACTCCGAGTTCTCATCCGTTACGTAACGCAGCAGCAAACTCGCATCGACGTTTCCCACTACGATGGGCGGTTCGCCATGATCGCCGCCCCTCAATGCTATAGAGCGTACATCCAGCCTATAGCCGCTCTTTTGTGTTTTGGGGCCATGACACGACAGGCACTTCGTCGCAAAAATGGGTTGAATCTGATCTTGGAAGAAGCCGAGGTTCGCAGAGTCTACTTGACCAAAGCTAATCCCATTTAGCAAAGCCAAGAATACGACAGCGATGCATTTTTCCCATCGAATTCGACGTTCGAAAAAATGTTGATCGCTTTGCACAGTCATAGATCAGTGCCAACACACAACGAATATAGGGGCTCGCAACCGCAGTTTCCTTAAAGTGTACACCATTCGGTTCAACGCAAGGCAATTCGATCGCCTGGATGTGCGGGATTCCAAAATACCGCAGGCTTGCCCTCAATGGCATTCACATTCGGACATGCGAGCCGCCGGGCGCTAGCCGCGGGTGACTCAAATTCAGTGAAATTGCCTCGTTGCACCGGCGGCTATCGCCTTGCCGCTCACCAAGTGAGTGCCATTTGGCTTGTCCTGCTGGATTGTACTGCTTCCAA
>JANLUJ010000799.1:0-8482 GCA_031363425.1 Pirellula sp. | reverse complement strand
CTGGAAGCCTATCCCACTCACATTCAATCCACGAAAACAAACTCATTCAAGCTCATCATCGCTTGACACCAATCGGTCATCGCCAATTCGCCACTATTGGCTTTACCCGAAGAGGCATAATCGACTTGCTGTTGCCCGATGAACTCATTCGCCAAGGCTAAATCCGCGACCAATGGATCACGCGAGAAACACTCGCGATACACAGCACGCACTTGATCATCGATCTTGGTGCCAGCCAACTTGGCTTTAGTGGCCAGACCCTCTGCATAACCTCGAACGATTGGGTTATTCAACATCATAAGCGCTTGAGGCGCAACGGTCGTTTTGTTTCGCAGCGCTAAATCCTGCAAGCCATCTGGAGAATCAAAAAGACTCAGCATAGGTATCAACTGGCTGCGTTTCGTGAAGAAGTAAATGCTACGGCGATTCATTTGCATGTCGAGAGTGCCTGGGCCAAACTGCTTCGTATCAATCTTGCCGCTGACCGACAACATCGAATCTCGAATGATCTCTGCTTCCATCCGATGGGGCGAGTATCGCCAAAGCAAAGTGTTGTCATGATCGGCAAGCGTGCGGGCAGAATATGCTCTAGATGATTGACCATAGGCTGCCGACAGCATGATCTGCTTATGAATACTCTTGAGCTTCCATCCGCTGCGAATCAGTTCGCTCGCAAGGTAATCCAGCAGTTCTGGATGCGAAGGTCGCGCGCCCTGTGCTCCGAAATCGCTGGGAGTAGCAACTAACCCGCGCCCAAAGTGATGTTGCCACAATCGATTGACTATGACCCTGGCGGCAAGGGCCCCGGCGCCATACTTTGTATCGGTAATCCAATTTGCCATCGCTGACCTACGAAGGCTTGTGGGCGCCCCAGCCCTCGGCGTAACTTGCCAATGCGTTGGCCCGTCGGGATGATTCATTAATATCGTGAGGAACCGCTGTTCGGCTTCTATGGTTTTTTGATTTGGATCGCCTCGCCGAAGGATAAATGTCTTTTCATAAAAATCCGGGCCCTGTGTATGCAAACGAACCGCTGGAACACCTTCACTACAAATCAGCATCTTGACAAGTGACGGCTTTGGTTTCGTCGCCGCATGCGTGTCCACGGCTTCCGCCAACGGCTTTCTGAATTCATCTCGCGGCTTGTACCAATCGAGAAGCAGCCTGCGATCCACGTCGGTTGCCTCGGCTATGGATTTGTCACCAAGCGTCGCCAAGGCCTCTTTGATGGCGACCAATTCGCCACCGATCTCAAGCCTGGCTGGTGCTGGTTCACTCCATACACTAAGCCGAGTTCTTCCGAAGTTATGTTGGTCATTGCCATTGAACTCCAGATTGAACTCCAATTCGGTTCCGCCTTCAAAACCAAAGGCCTCGCTCGTTTCAAAGACAGCCGCATGGTCCTTTCCAAACTGAGGATCGACGGCCCAACCCGTTTTTCGGTCGGCATCGATGGCCAACGCAACGCCCAAATTTGCACTTTGTTCGAAGGTGGCTTGTGGGTTTTTGAGAACTACCTCCAACTGGACACCGCTCCCGTTCACCGGTCGAGCACGCAAGCTCACATGGGTCAAATCGAAATTACCGTTCGGAGCCCGACCAGGTCCATTTTTCGCCATCGATGGATCGGCTAAGGCCTCGATGCGAATCGCCGATATGTTTGTTTGATTGGTTTTTGCGACAAACTTATAAGTGTCAAATTTGGGATTTTTGCCAGAAGCAACAATCGAGCCATCGCTTTGATTTGTGAGGGTGGCACCGCCCGACGAGGTTGCTACCGTGGGTTCCAAGACGAGCCAATTCGAGGTATTTGAGTCGCGTTTGTCGTTGCGCCAAACATCGAAGCGCGAACTCAACTTCTCGGCGTCGAAGGCCTCAAGCGTCGCTACCAATGGGGCATGTTCGGTTTCGAATCTTGCGAGTTCGATCTTATCCCCTTCAATATCCATGGGGACATCGAAATCGCTTCGTACCGTGGTTGTGAATGCACTCACCATTCCGTAGTAGTCGGCGTTTGGAATGGGATCGAACTTGTGGTCATGACAGCGCGCACAACCGACCGTAAGCCCAAGCATGGTCGTGCCAATCGTTCTTGTCATATCGTCAAGTTCGTCGTAGCGTTCCTTTTCGGCCTGATTTGCCGTGATCTGAGTTGCATGTACTCCGGCGGCTAAGAATCCAGTAGCCGCAAGTGCTTGTGGATCACGAGGCGCTAACTCATCACCGGCTATCTGCCATTGGAGGAACTGATCGTATGGCATATCGTCATTGAGCGAGCGTATCACGAAGTCGCGATAGTGAAAAGCGTTGGGTCGGTCGTAGTCCTGCTCGAAGCCATGACTCTCCGCGAAACGAGCGATATCGAGCCAGTGTCGTCCCCATCGCTCACCGTAGTGTGGGCTAGCAAGCAACCGATCAATCAGCCCCTCAAACGCTCGCGGCTCAGAATTGTTCAGAAACGTATCCGCTTCTGCGGGAGTTGGCGGCAGCCCAATCAAATCAAAATAGGCCCGTCGCATTAGCTTCGTTTTGTCGGCTGGCCCGTTCGGAAAAAGCGAGCGCTCTTGGAGTCGAACCATTAAGAATCGATCAATCGGCGAGGAAAGCCATTGTGGATCACAGCCCACCAGTTGAGCATCATTGGGTGGTGCGACGCTTGCAAGCGGTTGATAGGCCCAATGATGCCGTTCCGTATCAAGGTCGATAGTTCGTTGTTTGGTGTGCTTCAAAGCTTCGCGCCGTGAGTCGGGTGCACCCATTTCGATCCATTTGTTCAAGAGTTCAATTTCCTTATCCGGCAACTTCCCCTCTGGCGGCATGCGCGTTGCGGCATCCTTCGAATAGCTAATTGCTTTCACTATCAAACTTTCGCTAGGTTTGCCGACGACGATGGCGGGCCCACTATCGCCCCCCTTTTGCCAGCCTGGGCGGCTATCCAAATACAGATTGGCGTGCAGTTCGGCCGCTTGGGCACTATGGCATTTGTAGCAACGGTTTTCGAGAAGTGGTCGAATATTCTCTTCGAAGAATGCAATTCCGGCTGGGCTTGCTTGGCCGTCATCCGATGGATTGGGAGGACCAGCGGCGATCAAAAATGGCAAAGGGCAAATAGCAAATAGCAAAACGACGGATCGAAGCAGAAAAGCCAAAATGTGAAAACGGATCAACGTGTTGTGAAAACGGATCAACGTGTTGCGAAAACGGGACGACTCTATGTAATAACGGAACGACCCTATGTTAATACGGAACGACATTGAATGAAGATGAAACCGCATTAGCTTAAAATCTCCGTGACGACTCTGGCAGGCTCGACTCCCGTTAGCTTTGCATTCAATCCATTGAACGGATACGTAAAGCGTTCGTGGTCGATTCCCAGCTGGTGCAAAATGGTCGCATGCAAATCGCGCACATGAACTCCGTCCTTGACTATGTTATAGCAGTAGTCGTCTGTTTCACCGTGTGTGACTCCAGGCCTGATTCCGCCACCAGCGAGAAACAGGCTGAAGCACCGAGGGTGATGATCACGGCCATAGCTCTCTGTTAACGCCCCTTGTGTATAAACCGTTCGCCCAAATTCGCCACCCCATACAATGAGCGTGTCGTCCAGAAGCCCATGTTGTTTGAGATCCCGTATGAGAGCCGCGGTGGGTTGGTCCGTATCCTTGCATTGACCTTTGAGCGCGTTGGGCAGATTCCCGTGATGGTCCCAGCCCATGTGAAACAACTGAATGAACCGGACTCCGCGTTCCGCCAATCGCCTAGCCAGCAGACAATTTGCAGCGTACTTGCCTGGCATGCTCACCTCGGGTCCATAGAGGTCTAGAATGTGCTGGGGCTCACTCTTAACGTTAGCCAACTCCGGAACGCTGGTCTGCATCCGAAAAGCCATCTCGTATTGTGCGATGCGAGTCGCAATTTCAGGATCGCCGGCTTGGGCGAGTTTTTGTTCATTCAGATCGCGCACTTCATCGAGCATGGAACGGCGTAGTTCGCGATTCACTCCTGGCGGGTTCGAAAGATAGAGTACGGGGTCTCCCGCGTTGCGGAACTTGACCCCTTGGTATTGCGTTGGCAAGAATCCACTACCCCAAAGCCGATCGTAAAGAGGTTGATCGTCTGTCCGACCCGTCCCTTTGCTGGTGAGCACGACATAGGCAGGCAGATCTTGGTTCTCACTCCCAAGTCCATACGCCAACCAAGATCCGATGCTTGGGCGACCCGGCAGTTGGTTGCCTGTTTGAAAAAACGTGATGGCAGGATCGTGATTGATGGCCTCGGTGTTCATGCTGCGAACGATCGCCATTTCGTCGACTAGTTCCCCGGTATGAGGCATCAATTCACTCCAGTCGGCACCGCATTTTCCTTTCTTCGCAAACTTGAAAATGGACGGAGCAACTGGAAAAGTTGCTTGTCCGGACGACATGCCCGTCAGGCGTTGCCCTTGGCGAATACTGTCTGGCAAATTCTGGCCGCGATACTTCTCCAGGCTAGGCTTGTAGTCAAACAACTCCATTTGCGAGGGAGCACCCGATTGGAACAAATAGATGACGCGCTTGGCCTTGGCTACCATATGAGGCAAATCAGCCAAGCCACCCATCGCGCGTGGCGCCGAGTCGCCCGTCGTATTGCCTTTGGCAAGCCCTGCCAAGGCAGCAAGCCCAAGTCCTCCGGCAGTGTTAGAAAGAAACGATCGGCGATTCAATGCATCTTGAACATGCAGCATTTTTTGTGAAGGGTTCATTCTATTCCTTGGTTACCGTTTCGTCCAAATTCAAAATCACACTGGCTGTTATCGAGTAAGCGGCTAACTCCAATGGATCTAGCCCAACCGTTGGTTTTTTTTCTCCAACTTGAAGCAGTTGGTGCGCGGAATCAGGATCGGCCCGATAACTTAATAGCCTTCTCTCCATTCCTTCTAGCAACGTTTTTAATTCGCGGTCCGAAGGTTTTCGTGCAGTCGCCAGTTGGAAAGCAAACCGAATACGCTCCGTTGGTGTTTGGCCGCCTTCGGTGAGCATACGCTCAGCAAGACCACGAGAAGCCTCGACATAGGTTATCTCGTTGAGCAGTGATAATGCTTGAAGCGGTGTATTGGTTCGAGAACGGCGAACCAAGCACATCTCGCGTCCAGGCATATCAAAGATTAGCATGTTCGGAGGTGCGCTGGTCCGCTTCCAAATGGTATACATGCTGCGGCGATACAGCCCCGCGTCTTTATCATGTTTGTAGTTACGAAGATTGCCGTAGACGTTGATCTCGTCCCAAATCCCTTCGGGTTGGTAGGGACGCACTGGTGGGCCGCCGAGTCTTTCCACCAATAGCCCGCTAATCGCCAATGCGTTGTCTCGAACCGACTCCGCTTGCAGACGAAAACGCGGACCGCGTGCGAGCAATCGATTCTCGGGATCCTGCACAAGAGACGCGGGTGCGACAACAGACGATTGCCTGTAGGTCGCGCTCATCAGAATTGTCTTTAGGATGGCCTTAGTATCCCAACCAAGCCGAATGTATTCAGTGGCCAACCAATCAAGGAGCTCTGGGTGGCTTGGGTACTGCGATTGCATCCCGAGGTTCTCGCTGGACTTAACGATACCAACACCGAAAAACAGTTCCCAGTATCGATTGACTTGAACCCGCGCAGTGAGTGGGTGCGAAGGATCTACTAGCCATTTGGCTACGCCTAAACGATTGTTCGGTGCACCGGGCGGCAATGGCGGCAAGGCCGCAGGCAGCGCAGCGGACACCTTTTCACTTGGCTTGTCGTATTGACCTCGCACCAATACAAAGCAATCGCGAGGCAGCGGCGACTCCTGCATGACCATGACTGTTGGGATGTTTTTTTCGTAGTCGACCTTGGCTTTCTTAGCGGCCTCAAGTTCACTTATCGACTTGGCCACAGGGCTTTCCGCCAGGGGCCGGAAGTAGTCGATAATTGCTTTTTTCTGGGCCTCGGATCGCTCCTTCGCTGATGCCGAGATCGCAGCAACCAGGGATTCCGGCATTGGACTTACAATGGAATCGCTGATGTTGGTGTCGTCGGTAGCGGAAAGTCGGAACAAACCCAAGTTGTGGTTACCAAGGGACTCCTGTTTCAATCGAACGGTCAATGTACTGCCAATCTCAAGCGAGACCGGTTCTTTGAATACGAACACTGCGTGACGAACGAGTTGTTTTGACGGATCAAGGCCGTCGAGTGCCCATCCGGTTGATGGGTTGCCGTCTATTGCGGATGAGATGTTCCAATCCGCTTGCGAGTAATCAGCAAAGGCCTTCGCAATTGGAAGCGGAGTGGTGATGTCCGACGTTGATAAAGCCGAAAGCTCTGCTTCAAATTCGCCCAGGACAATGTTGCCGTTTCCTTTTCGACCAAAGCCATGGGCTGCGTTTGTCGAATGCGGGATCGCTTCCAATTGGATTGCAGTGATCTTCTTGGTTTGCGTTACCTTGAGTGCCAACGAGTACACGTCCGTTGCCGGAGACTTGCCGCTCACTTGAACGCTCCCGTCTAATTGATTAGTCATTTTTGCACCTCCCTTGCTTGTCCATTCGCCTTCGAGTACTCGCCATGCGTTGGTCCCAGCTTTCAATTTCGGTCTCATGCTTGCGGCCCAATCTTCGGCCGCCGGCGCCATTCTATTTTCCGCTTCCTTGTTTGCAATTACTGCCGCAGCGATAGCTGCGTCGAGTTCGATTAGCTTGGCTTCATCGGAAGCTGCAGGAGTTCGAAGCAGAGGTGGAGTATTGCCGGCGGACGCAACACCCGATTCTGGTACGTTGTTGAAATAGGAAAAGAATTGGTACATTTCCTTTTGCGAGATCGGGTCGTACTTGTGATCATGACAGCGTGCGCAGCCTATGGTCAGCCCCATCCACACCGCAGAGGTTGCTTCCACACGATCGATGACCCCCTCGATTCGCCACTCCTCAGCAATCAATCCACCTTCGCTGTTTTGTCGATTGTTTCGATTGAAACCGGTAGCGATTTTTTGCTCAAGTGTTGCGTCGGGAAGCAAGTCACCGGCTAATTGATCGATAGTGAACTGGTCGAACCGCATGTTCATTTGGAATGCATTTAGCACCCAATCGCGCCAGCCATGCATGAATCGCTGGTCATCTGATTGAAAGCCGTTGCTGTCTGCATAGCGTGCACCATCGAGCCACCACATCGTCATGCGCTCCGCATAGCGTGGAGACTCGAGAAGCCGGTCGATTACTGTTGCATAGGCTTGGCTTGTAGGGCTTGGGTCGCTGGTAAAAGCCGTAACCTCGGCAATGGTCGGAGGCAGTCCGGTCAGGTCGAGCGAAGCGCGACGAATTAGCGTCTCGCGAGACGCTTCATGCGATGGAGTAAGCCCATTGGTGTTTAGCTGAGCCAATACAAACGCATCGATCTCATTGACAGCCCACTGCGAATTCACAATGGGTACTCGGGGCCTCGCTGGAGCAATAAACGCCCAGTGCTTTTGGTACTCGGCACCCTGCTCGATCCAGCGTTCAAGTGTATTGATTTCAGCGGCCGACAAATTTTTATGAGTTCGGACAGGGGGCATTCGGAGCTCCTCCTCGGAAGGCAACCGAATGCGTCGCATCAACTCGCTGGCGTTTGGTTGGCCAGCAACAATGGCTAGATTGCCGCTCTCGAGCCTTGCGGTAGCGGTTTCGAATTGGTCCAGTCGTAAGCCCCCTTCGACATGTTTGGGGTCAGCACCGTGGCACGCGAGGCACTTGTCCGACAATATCGGTCGAATATCTCGATTGAAATCAACGTTGTCGTATCCGTAAACAAGTTCGTTGGCCGCAGGAATCGATATCATTGCGAAGCACAAGAACGTTAGAAAACGTCGTATACGCATATTCAAAATCCAAGGGTGGGTAGTCGGATAGGTAGGCAGTACGCTACATAAAGGCATCGCTCGAAAATTGCAGTAACATTGACAACGCGTTCGAGAGTAGCTTTACCGTAGCTGTGGGTTCCGGAATAAATCGACAGAAACCATTGTACCACTCAGTCGTTAGCTCTGGGCGAAATCTAGGCTTGGAGGTTATACCGCTTTCGTGCCGGAGTTTTACTGGCCCCCAACGAGCTTGTCTCGTTGGTGCCAAAGCTTCTTGGCTAGAGGCTACGCAACGCGAAAATCCGCCTCCCCTCCCATAGGCGCATTTTGGTGATGCTGTCGCTTCTAGCCACAAACCCTAACGTACAATGGGGCCCGTAGCTTGGGCCCCTGGCCCGAGTTTGACACCGCCGATAAATGTCAAAGTAGTAGGCACATTCCATGTGCCGCTCACCAGGAATCACAATAAATGCTTACAAGCGGACGGCACGACGGAGCGTGCCTGCTACTTTTGTCGGCTGCGTGGAGTTTCGCACGGCCCAGGGGGCTATTCTACTCGTAGATTTCAGTCTGCTGCTCGCCTAAGCGGTACGTCATCTTAAAGCCGAGCAAGAAGCTCGGTCTTTTTAGTAACAAATTCGTCTTCC
>JANLUJ010000780.1:0-2380 GCA_031363425.1 Pirellula sp. | reverse complement strand
TGATTCAGTTCTTCCTTGATGTTTGATAGCAATGATCGGCCAAAGACAAATTGTCATTTGATGTTCGAGAACTCTAGGAGTGCTAACACCGTTCCAAAGGTTCGCAAAACTTATCCCATTCCCCTAAAGTTCGAAAATACGTTTAAGTTCTTCGTTGTCGAGTGGCAATAGGTTGGAGGAAACCTCAATAAAAGTTGCAATAAAGAACGCTTTATTTCAATTCGGTTCAAAACTCTTGGTTTGCGATTTAGGAGCAGGCAAGAGTCTCATTTCGAGAATGTATTTTGCGTTCTTGGAAATGCATGCTTTCGTAATTGGTGGAGTCAGCCTCAATGCATCTAGTATCGCGTAGTACGTTGACACCTTTGGTCAACGCAAAATGGAAACTGCCGTTCGACGATTTTTTCTAGCGAAATTTCTGAAGGAATCGATTCGGCTCACTGATTAGAAGGGACGTCATCGCTCGGATTTGTTTCGGTAAAATCGGCGTATTGGAAAATCGGCATATTGGAGAGAAAAAGACACTGTCGTCGAAATCTGCAACGCAAGGAATCGAGTTTTTTTCGACCAATATGGTCTCAAACCGATCGACGGATCTTTTCGCGGGCTCTGGAGAGAAATGGGCCTACGCTGTTTTCCGACATCCCAATGTGCGATCCGATTTCCGAATAGGATTTTCCCTCGAGATGAAACATGCGCACTGCCTGGGCTTCGTTTTCGGATAATTTTTCCATGGACGCTTCTAGTTGCTCGCATTCGTCTCGGGTGTAACTATTTGTTTCGCGAGCGACTGGCTCAGCCTGAAGGCCCTCCAGTGACAATTGCGATTGCGGCAGCCGCAACTGCGACATGCGGCGCAAGACGACTCGGCGTGAGACAACCGCGAGATACGTGGCTAAGGAACTCTTTCCTTGAAAGCGTTTCAAAATGGCAAAATCCTTGTCGATCCATGACAGGAAAACATCGGCGACGAGATCATCTCGCAAATCGTGTGACAGGTTTACGTTTCGTGCGATGGCGGTATGACTGATTATGTGAATCACAAGACCTAGGAAACGATCGCTCAAATTTTCCCAAGCGTCCGGTGCCTTGGCCAAGCAATCGCGTAGAAGTTCTCGATCAAGATTGGAGAGAGCCACGTTTTGTTGCTTGCTTGGTGGATTGCATTGGAATCTGGAGAGCTGGGAGCCTAGGTCAATTCCTTGACGCCCGGGAACATCTAGCCGGAATCCTTCAATATTAAGTGCAAGGGGAGCCGACAGCAAGCAGATTCGGGTTGCTTGACACTCCAAACTAGCATGCCTACCATGCCGTTGACGAAGATTGGGCGATTTAAGGGGGTTATCACTCCGACGATTGCCAGGCCTTATTCGGACAAGTTGCTTCGAACAGACGTTTTTCCTTCAAAATTTAGCCATCTGTAGAAAGGTTTTTTCAGCCATGGCCCACATTGTTACCCAGCCTTGCGTTGGCTGCCGATATACCGACTGTGTCGTGGTTTGCCCTGTTGAGTGTTTTTACGAGGGCGAAAAGATGCTCTACATTCATCCAGAGGAGTGCATCGACTGCGAAGCATGTGTGGCAGAATGCCCTGTGGAAGCCATTTTCCACGAAGATAACGTGCCAGACGAGTGGAAAAACTACATCGAGATGAATGCGGAAATGGCGTCGCAATGCAAAGTAATTACCGAAAAGAAAAAACCGTTAGCCGACTCGTAATAACGAATCGGCTTGCTTCGAGGGACGAAAATCGACAGGATTGTACTCAAGTCAAGGCAACTGCCGGCCGATACTCTCGGGCCCGAGCAACGGAAAACGTTGTTCGGAAACAGAACAAGCGTTGACAGTGACGAACCTTGGGTTACGATGTTTCGCTCCAATTTCACAATGTCGGAAACGGCCAGAAAAAGGATTTGCGCGTGTAGCTCAGTTGGTTAGAGCGCGTCGCTGATAACGACGAGGTCCCCGGTTCGAGTCCAGGCTCGCGCATTTAGAAAACGAAGCAGTACGGTGTTTCCGGAAAGCAAACAATTTCGACTTTCCAAAACAGATAATTGTGGTAGGTTTTAAGCCTAGGCGTTTGCTCGACTTGTCGAGTTCTCGCACATTTGGGGGTGTAGCTCAGTTGGGAGAGCGCTTGCTTTGCAAGCAAGATGTCATGGGTTCAAGTCCCTTCACCTCCACGCGAAAATCAATCTGAGATTAACTTGGGAAAAGGCCTTGCGGCCGATCCTGAAATCTGGATGATTCTCGCTCCCGTGACCGGGACCAACGCTTTGGCGTTGCGAACGGTCAAGGGTAAATTGATCTTTGACAACATGGTTGGATTGGTAGATGGCATCTTAAAGTCCATCAGCTCAGGGCGGTTTAAGCGGTTCGC
>JANLUJ010000743.1:0-10088 GCA_031363425.1 Pirellula sp. | reverse complement strand
TTTCACCAAGGAGCCGAACGAAAACAAGGACGAGGCCGACGTTGTGTGGAAGCTAGACATGATGGCCGATCTGAGTGTCTCGCAACATAATATGTGCAGTTGTTCGGTAACTGCCGTCGGAGACTTTTTGTTTGTCAACACGTCCAATGGTGTAGATGACGGGCACTTGACGGTTCCGGAAGAAAAGGCACCGAGCTTTATTTGCATGAACAAAAATACGGGTGCTGTTCTTTGGACAGACAATACACCTGGCGCAAACATCCTTCACGGACAATGGTCCTCTCCTGCTTCCGCCACTCTCGGAGGCCAAGACCAAGTGATATTCGGCGGTGGCGATGGTTGGCTCTATAGCTTCGATCCGAAGGGCGACGGCAATAAATCGAAAATGCTTTGGAAGTTTGACTGCAACCCAAAGGATTCGGTCTACCGTCTAAATGGAGCAACTCGAAACCATGTCATTGCAACGCCGGTCGTCTATGATGGACTGGTATACGTCGCAGTTGGCGAGGACCCCGAGCACGGCGAAGGGCAAGGACATCTGTGGTGTATCGATCCGACAAAGCGAGGGGATGTCAGTCCAACCATCGTGTACAATTCCGCAGCCCCGACAAAACCCATTGCACCGAAACGAAAGCAAGCTATGGTCGCCTCTGAGGGGGACATCGAACGCGATAATCCGAATTCTGCAGCCGTTTGGCATTACGTCGGCAATGATCCAAAAGAGTTTGAGACGACAATGCACCGAACTTGCGGTACTGTCGCAATCAAGAACAATCTTCTGTACATCGCCGACTTTTCGGGCGTGCTCCATTGCTTGAATGCCAAGACCGGTGTTGCACACTGGACCCATGACATGCTGGCTGCCTCTTGGGCCTCGCCTTTGATTGCCGATGGCAAGGTCTATATCGGGGACGAAGATGGCGACATCCTAATATTCAAATTGGAAGTCGGGGACAAGATGGCGCAAATCGCAGAAATCAATCTCGGTTCGGCGCTCTACACTACTCCGGTCGCGGCCAACGACTCGATTTACATTGCCAACCGCAACCGGCTGTTTGCAATCGAAACCGGAAAGCAAAGCCAACCGGTTAAATAAGTAAAACGGAGTCGTCAACCCATAGCATGGCCCCTGGGCCGTGTGATACCCAGGCCAGGAACCAAGCAATCAACGCCTGTCGCACACACCGCCTGTTTCCAGGAGGCAACTGTTTCGATGGTCTCGCTTCGTAGACCATTTGCATCTTGCCATTTACGATCAGCTTGAAACCTCGAGAGCTCAACTATGCAAAAGTACTTACTCAACCTGACCAAACCTCTCGTTGCGCTAGGACTAGGGTTGGCCATATTTCTTGTTGCATTTTCAACGCGTGCTCAGGTTGCGGCTCAAACGCCGCTAGGGCCAGGCGTAGGTTACAACAACACCCCTGTCCTTCCGAACAGTCAATGGCGCGTGCATGATAAACACAGACCGCGTCCGACGATTGTCAAACCAGGAGAGATGCTAGGCCAAGCCCCATCCGATGCAATTGTATTGTTTGACGGCAAAGACTTGTCCGAATGGAAAAAGGCGGGGAAGATTGATGAACCAGCACCATGGAAGGTTGGCGATGGGTTCTTTGAAGCAGTCGGTGGTAGTGGCTCGATTGAGACTCGCAAGGAGTTCGGAGACATGCAACTGCACATTGAATGGTCGGCACCGACAGAGATCAAAAGCGCGTCGCAAGGCCGAGGGAATAGCGGCGTCATCATCATGGGCAAATACGAAATTCAAATCCTCGATAGCTTTGACAACGACTCCTACGCTGACGGCCAAGCGGCCTCCATTTACGGCCAGTTCCCGCCACAAGTCAATGTGACCAAAGCCCCTGGCCAATGGAACGTCTACGATATCATCTTTGAAGCACCACGTTTCGACGGCGATAAGCTTGAAAAGCCCGCGCGAGCAACGGTTTTTCACAATGGAGTTTTGGTTCAAAATGCAAAAGAGCTGATTGGACCGATGGCCCACCAAGAGGTAGCGAAATACAAACCGCACCCTTCCAAAGGCCACCTGTTGCTTCAGGATCATGGAAATTCCACTCGATTCCGAAACATCTGGGCCCGACGCTTGCGAGAGGAAATCGATCCGTGGATTGTGATGCCTAGTGCTGCGGGCGATAGCTCGCCCGGCAATGGAAAAAAGATTGTATTGATTTCAGGGGACGAAGAATACAGATCCGAGGAATCGATGCCGATGTTGGGAATGATCCTGTCCGAGCATCTCGGTTTCGATTGCGTTGTGTTGTTCTCAATCAATCCAGATACGCATACCGTCGATCCAAACTACCAGAACAATATCCCAGGCTTGCATCACCTCGATGACGCGGATGCATTGATCATGTGTTTGCGTTTCCGGTCGCTGCCGGATTGGCAGATGGCGCATTTCGAAAAATTCATGATGGAAGGCAAGCCCTTTGTCGCTCTTCGAACTTCAACTCACCCATTCAATTTCCCCGCGGACTCGAGGTCACCGTACAAGAAGTGGGCATTTAATAGCAAGGAATGGGAGGGTGGATTTGGCCAGCAGATCGTTGGCGAAACTTGGCATTCGCACCACGGCGACCACGCATCGCAAGCGACGCGTGGTGTAATAAATGACTCAGCGAAGACGTCTCCTATTCTCAAAGGGGTGAATGACGTATTTGGCCCGTCCGACGTATATGGTGTCGTTCGTTTGCCGAAGACTGCTCAAGTACTGCTCCGAGGCCAAGTTTTGAAGGGCATGAATCCAACGGATCCGCCACTTGAGGGGCCTAAGAACAATCCGATGATGCCACTAGCATGGACCAAGGATTATCAGATGCCAAACGGAAAGTCGGGCAAGTTATTTTGCACAACTATGGGTGCGGCCAATGATTTCCTTTCCGAGGATTTGCGACGATTGGTTGTAAACGCAACCTACTGGATGACTGGACTCGAGGGGAAGATCCCGGCCAAGGCGAGCGTAACGGTTTCTGACAAGTACAAGCCGAGCAATTTCGGTTTCAAGCCAGCAACGTTCTTCAAAGAACAGCTTATTAAGCCAATTGATTTGGTAAAATAAAATTCGGTTCGTCTCGCGTCTCCCATAGATTCATTCGCTTCATGGGACTTTAACGAATTCGTTGGTATGAAATTGCCGAGAAAATCCGCTACAATTTAGTTCGGTGGATCTTGGACGTGAGTCACTCGGACTTTCTGCGATAAGAAAAATGGGAACTCATACCAACGAATGGATGACAAGACTACGCGAGGGCGACATAAACGCAGCAGTTCTTTTGTGGGACAAATATTTTCAGCGGATGATGTCTGTTGCCAAGCATAAACTCTCGAACGCCCACCGAACCGCACGCGACGAGGAAGATATCGCCCTCAGCGCATTCAAAAGTTTTTGTCTAGGAGTGCAGCACGGAAGATTCAAACGTCCAAACAGTGGCGCAGACCTTTGGCCATTGCTGGTTTCGTTGACGGTCAATAAAGCCATCGATCATTTGCGGCATGAGAATCGAAAGAAACGTGGAGGAAGTGGAAAGGCCGAAGTAGATGGTCGTCGAGCCGTGGATGAATCGAGGCTTCCAATAGAAATCTTGTTGGCAGCTGATACCTCGCCGGAGCAGCAAGCGCTCGCCGACGAATGGCTGGAATCGCTCATTGAAATGCTTGACAAGACGGGTGACCTAGCTCTAAGTACCATTGCAATTCTTCGTCTTGAAGACCAATCTCCTGTTGAAATCGCGGAGGTACTCGGCTGCACAGCGAGGACAGTTCAGCGAAAATTGAAGACGATTCAAGCTATCTGGCAGGCTAGCGATTCATGACGCGACAAACGCATCCTGCCTCTGGTCAAACTCAGTTGGACAAACTTGCTCCCGACCAGCTAATTAGGATCAATCGATGTTGCGATGAGTACGAAGGGTTATGGAAAAGTTCTAATCGCGTCTCGCTGGAAGACTTCTTAAGCAGCGTGAGTGCTGATGACAAGAGTTTGATTCTGCCTGAGTTGATATTGATCGACATCGAGTATCGTTGCAGGCAAAAGCACTCACTCAATGCCGACGACTACCTCCAGTTTTCGCAGGATCTCGACCGAACCTGGTTGCAAAAACAACTTGAATCGGTAACGAAGGAGAATTTGGAGTCCAATCAGAATAGTGAGTTATTGCCCGGAACTGTCGTTGGTGACTACCAGATCCTTGACGAACTTGGTGAGGGTGGAATGGGAAAGGTTTTTCGAGCGGTACACGTATTGATGAAGCGACAAGTTGCCTTGAAGGTCATTCATCATCAAGGCCAATCGGATCCTCATTTGAAGCGTCGTTTTGAGCGTGAAGTTATGGCCTTGGCCAGTCTGTCGCATCCAAATATCTTGACGGCACATGACGCTCGGCAGTCGGATGGCTTCATGTATTTGGTTACTGAGTTGATCGAGGGCGTCGATCTTGGACGCTTGATTCGCTCAAAGGGTCCCCTCACGGCGCTAAAAGCGGCACACTATGCTTGGCAAGCTGCCAAGGGGCTGCAATATGCACACGAACAAGGAATCATTCATCGCGACATCAAGCCTGAAAACTTGATCATTGATCGGAAGCAATCGATCAAGATATTGGACCTTGGGATCGCAAGGTTGCGAGACGGCAAGGAGTTGGATTCCAGCCAAAGTACACTTACCCATAGTCACCATGTTTTGGGAACGGCATTGTACATGGCACCAGAGCAAGCGCGTTTTGCGACGGTCGCTGACGTCCGGAGCGACATCTACAGCCTCGGTTGCACCATGTTCTTTTTATTGGCTGGCAAGCCACCCTATACGGGTGAATCAGCCTTTGACACGCTTTTGGCACATCGCGAAATTCAGACGCCATCGGTGGCGAAAACAAATGTTCACCAACTGATTCCTTCGGAATTAGACGGGTTGGTCCAGCGGATGATGGCAAAGCAACCTAGCGACCGCCCAGTTTCCATGCTCGAAGTTGCAATTGGACTCGCCGATATCGTAAGGCAGCTAAAACGGGTGAGCCATCCAAACGAAGGTGCGATCACGCGTTTGGGGCTGCTGAACACCATCACAGCGACTCATCGGCGGAAGCGAATGCGATGGACGACTATTGCTGTAAGCTGCATTTCAGCCGCTATTGTCGTCCTTCTCATCGCATTCATGTTTTTGACTCCAGCTACGACACCTGAAAGAAAGAAGAGGAGTGACGCTTCGGCCAATGAGAAACTGCAATTCACAAACGCTCAGTCGGGAGGTTCAGCGGTTAGTATGTTCGACCAACTGATCGCTGCATCGAAAAATTCAAAGCCAAAGACAGCTTCCGTGTCTGAATCGTCATCAGGAATTTTGTTCGATGGGCGAACAAACTTTATCGATTTTCCAACGTTCGATGAACCGATTGGTCCCGGAGCCATGATCGAAGCACTAGTTCGAGCAGCAACTCCAATTGGTCAAGCAGAAAATGTCGTGACCTGGAATAGTCGCGATGAGCTATTCGCTTTGTTTAGAGCCTACGAGAACCACTGGGGAATCGCTCATTTTGACGGCAAAAAGTCTCGCTTGATTATCGCTGAAAAAACGGTCAATAACGGGAGCGAAGAACTCATTGGTGGTGCCTGGGACGGGCAACGCCTCAAGTTGTTTTTGAACGGAATGGAAGTGAATTCACACGAGATGAAGTACGATCTATACTTGAGCATGCCGCACCTTTTCATAGGCGGTATTCCCGATGGAATCTTGCCAACGGGTCACGGAACTCGGTACTTTCGGGGTGACATTGCAAGAGTTCGATTATCTCGAAATGCGAATGCCTTGACATTCGCAACTAAGGAAAGCGATTTGGTGGTCGATTCGAAAACGATCGCGTTATTTGATCTTCGGGAAGTGAATGGCAAATCCTTGTTTGACTTAAACACCAAATGGAGAGGGACATTCTTTGGCCAAAGTACGTCTTCAAGCTCCATTTACAAGTAGCATCGCCCCGTGGGCCGTGCGTCGCACATGGACCAGGCGCTTAGAATAAGGTAACGCCATACCTGCAACTCGCCTTAAAGCAGTCACTTTAGTCTCGTCAAGGTTCCCATAATGAATTTTTTGCACAGCGTTCCAATCCTGCTTTCACTCGTTCTTCTCAGTGCAGTTGCACTCGTTAGGGCGGACGGCGACGTGCTTTCCAAGCCCAACATTGTCTATTTCCTGGTCGACGATCTAGGCTTTGCTGACTGTGGTTTCAATGGCGGTTCCGACATCCATACGCCTAACATTGACAGGCTTGCAAGGGACGGCGCGATACTTAGGTCGTTCTATGTTCAACCGGTTTGTTCGCCGACTCGCGCTGCCCTGATGACGGGCCGTTATGCAACCCACACTAGTGTTTACAACATCGTGCGTCCTGGAGCAAGTTGGGGTTTACCCCTGGCCGAACGTGTCTTACCGCAAGCATTGAAGGAGGCTGGTTACTCGACCGCCATTTGTGGAAAGTGGCATCTGGGAGAGTTCGAAAAGTCCTATCAGCCAACGAGGCGCGGTTTTGATCGTCAATACGGTCACATGTTCGGTGCCATCGACTACTTCACGCATATGCGAGACGGAAAGTCAGACTGGTATAGGGACGATGTCCCAATCGACGAGCAAGGGTACTCTACTCATTTATTGGCGAGGGAAGCCTGCCAAATCGTAAGGAAACACCCAGTCGATACGCCGCTGTTTCTTTACGTTCCCTTCAATGGCATCCATGGCCCACACCAAGTTCCTGAAAGCTACAAGGAACCGTACAAGGGATTGCCCAGATTGCGACAGACCATTGCAGGAATGCTGTCAGCCGTAGACGAAGCCATAGGACAGATTACATCTGCCTTGGTTGAAACAGGACTGCGCGAGAACACGCTTATCATCTTTTCCAGTGATAATGGAGGGCCATCGCCAGGTAAGGCGACCATGAACACACCACTTCGTGCAGGAAAAGGAACCGTCTACGAAGGAGGTGTCCGAGTTAGCGCTTTTGTAAACTGGCCTGGTAGAATCAAGTCGGGAAGTACAATCCATGAACCCATCCACGCGGTCGACTGGTATCCGACACTGATCAAACTCGCTGGAGCACCAATAGAACAAACGTTGCAACCGGACGGGCTCGACATTTGGCCCGTGCTTACTGAGAATTCAAAGTCACCACATGATGCAATCTTGTTGGTCGGCAATAAGCCAGGCGTGTCTGCAATTCGGATGGGCGACTGGAAACTTCTGGTAAGCCCTTCGGACAAGGACGCTGAAGAGCAGACTGGTGCAGAGGTGAACTCCGGCAGAATGGAACTTTATAACCTTTCGGAAGATATTGCTGAGTCGAAGAATTTGTCCGAAGTGGAGCCGGGAAAAGTAATAGAAATGCGGTTGCGACTCGACGACATGTTAAAAAATGCTGTAGCGCCAGGTGACGCCATTCGAAACCAAAAGCAAAACTCGAACAATCAAAAGTAAAAAAACAAATGAGTCCCTACATTCATATTGCTGCTCCTCGAAAGCTACATGTTGCATTTCTCGGCTTGGCCCTGCGATTCAGCGACAATTGGATTTGTAATACTTTAGTCTTGGTAACGCTCCTTGTGAACGTGTTCGGATCAGCGTTCGCAACAGACCCGATTGCATCGAAGCCTAACGTGATTTACATCATCTCGGATGACCTAGGTTACGCCGATCTTGGCTGTTATGGAGCTACTAAAGTTAGGACACCACATCTAGACAGACTTGCTGTTCAGGGCTGCCGATTCACTGATGCACATTCAACCGCCGCGGTATGTACGCCGACCCGATTTGCGTTGCTAACAGGGCAGTATGCTTGGCGGGTACCCAATACTGGAATCGCACGAGGCGATCAATCTGCACTGATTCTGCCGGGCACTACAACGATTGCAACCGTAATGAAAAACGCCGGATACAAGACAGGAGTCGTTGGCAAATGGCATCTGGGATTGGGAGCTCCGCCGAAGACCGACTACAACACTGAAATCAAACCCGGCCCGCTTGAAATCGGATTTGACTATGCCTTTCTAATACCTGCCACCGGCGATCGCGTCCCGTGTGTGTTCGTGGAGAATCGACGCGTTGTCGGTTACGACCCAACGGACCCGATAGAAGTCAGTTTTGGAAAGAGGATCGGCGATGAACCAACGGGAATCGATCCTAACGTAAATTTGAAAATCCAAGGAGGTCCCGGCCACAAAGACACGGTGATAAACGGCATACCTCGCATCGGCTTCATGACAGGCGGAAAAGCGGCCCGTTGGGTCGATGAGGACATAGCAGATGTCCTTACTGGCAAAGCAGTCGACTTCATTGAGGCAAACAAGTCGACACCGTTTTTTTTGTTCTATTCAACACATGACATTCATGAGCCAATGGTGCCGCATCCGCGATTCCAAGGGACAAGCGAGTGCGGCTGGCGCGGTGACGTAATCCATCAACTCGATTGGTCTATAGGCAAGTTGATGGAAGCATTGGATCGCAACGGACTCGCCGAAGACACGCTTGTTATATTCACGAGCGACAACGGTGGGGCTATCAAAGACACATACGACGACGGCACCAATGCTCTGCATAGCAAACAACCACCCAACGGTGTTCTGCGTGCAAGCAAGGGGTCACTCTACGAAGGCGGGCATCGTGTTCCGTTTATCGCACGATGGCCTAGCCGGATCGCCAAAGCGAGCATTTCGGACGCGTTGATGGGGCACGTAGATGCACTTGCGAGTTTCGCCGCGTTGACGGACCAGAAACTCGATGAGAGCGCAGGCCCTGACAGCATCAACGTGCTTCCCGCTTGGCTTGGGCAGAAGCTGGAAAGGCCTTGTCGTGACCATCTCGTACTTCAAGGCAACAACTCGAGTCCGCTCGCCTTGCGAGAAAAAGACTGGGTGCTAATCGAAAAAGGAACTGGAAAGAGAAATGTTGATTCCAGAAACACAGAAGCCCCCGTTTTGGAACTTTATGACCTTGCCTCCGACTTAAAACAGTCCAACAACATTGCCGAAAAAGAACCTAATCGCGTAGAGGCCATGTCCGCACGCCTCAAAACGATTCGCGAAACAGGGCGTAGTCGCGAATTGGAATTCCCGTCTGGGAGCAAATGAATTGGTCTAAAATTGCCTGGTTATTGCCACGCATTTCAACTACGACGAAAGGACGGTTTGCTTTTAAGTGATTGCTTGCAAATACACTTACTTGAGTTGCCAAAGTACAGGCAGCTAAACCATAATACGAGTATTGTTGATCCTAGGGATCAGTGGATCCATTTTTTCGTTACGCAAATGGCGAGATGCCAACAAAGCTTCTTGCTTCATTACCCGATCCCATTTTTAAAGAAGCTGTAGGAGTCTTAGAAATGATATCACGAAGTCCAACAGAACGAAGTGCCTATGAAGCGAGGCTTAAGGCAAATCAGATTAGTCGTTGGTTCCAAGAACTTGCAGCGATAGGTCGAACCAATTGCTTGATTTGATTCCCAGTTTGCCACAAAAAGGCCGTTGTTGAGACCTCTATGATTTTACGCTCTCTACTAGTTCCTTTCTTTTCATTTCTTGTTGTTATTGCTTTTCGCCATGAAAGTGCCAAAGGGCAGTTTCTTGAGCAGGAACTCCAACGCATTCCTACAAGAGACCTTGCTGAATTGGCTCAACGCGAAGGGGATGCTGCGCGCGGAGCGATTGTCTTTTTCCAACCGTCTATGGCTTGTGCCAAATGCCATTCCGTAGGCGATGGCTTCCAGACGAGCCTCGGCCCCCATCTTGCTACTGTCAAAGAACCGTTGACGAACGAAGGCATCGTTGAAGCGGTACTGGATCCTTCTAGATCCATTCGCAGAGGATTCGAGTCTGCAAGCGTCCTCACCTCGGACGGTGAAACCTTGACCGGTTTGTTGGTGGAACGAACCGACGCCAAAGTAGTTTTGCGCGACGGCAACAACCAAATCGTAACAGTGCTCCAAAAGGATATCGACAGTTTCGTAAACCAAACCAAGTCGATTATGCCTGCTGGGCAAATCAATCAGTTGACCAGTAGGCAGCAATTTCTCGATTTGATTCGC
>JANLUJ010000742.1:0-3001 GCA_031363425.1 Pirellula sp. | reverse complement strand
GCTAGCGCCTCAGGCTCAAAGTTACAAAAGCGGTACGTTATAAACTGCCGATCGCCTTACAGCTTTGCCGTAAGGTCGGCGCACTCAAATTTCTTCGCAGACTCCACTTCTTAGAAGCGCTTGCAGTAGGCTTGAACCCATCCGTAGAATATCGAAACACTTTCAGTTAGCGGCGCAATCGACCTTCGCTCGCGACTCGACTGAACTTTAGAAGCATGCTTACCAAAATGACACGAACTAAAACGTTTTTCGGACAGATCTGGCACGTTTGGCTTTCTCTTGCGATTACACTGTTTTCACAAATTGCGTGGGCCGAGGACTTTGTTTGTCATTGGGCTCATGCACCGATAATTATCGATGGAAACGACGACGATCCAGCTTGGTCTCACGCTGCCACCATCGATCGATTTCGAATCCCGGGGAGTGCGACCCCGGTTCCAAAGACCACGACTAGAGCCCGATTGCTATGGGATCGACAGTATCTGTACTTCTTCGCCGAGTTGGAAGATCACGACCTATTCGCGGACGTCACCGAACATGATGGCAAGACTTGGAACAACGATGTCTTCGAGATTTTTCTAAAACCAAGTCGGGAGGCCCCTGGCTATTATGAGTTCCAAGTCAACGCGGCTGGAACGGAAATGGACATGTTCCTGCCTGACCAAAAAAGTGGCGGTTTCGATGCCCTCAAGTCGGCTAACGACTTCCATTGGAAGTCCCAGGTGCGACGCGACGGAACGCTCAACCAACGCGGCGATCGAGATCGATCGTGGACCGTCGAGGGAAGGATCCCGTGGCTCGATTTCATGCCCACCGGTGGTCGACCAGGACTTGATGAAGTCTGGCATTTGGCCCTATGTCGTTACGACTATACGTTGGACGAAAAGCCGGAACTGAGCAGTTGTGCCCCTTTGACGAAACTCAATTTTCATCGCCACGAAGACTACGCATCTTTGCGATTCGCGTCAGCTAGCGAAACAGACTTGACCATGAAGATATTTCGCTCACGGCAACCTTTTGCCGAATCGAAAGTTGTGGGCTCGCCGGAGCCGGCGCTACCCTACCGTGCTGTTCGAGCTTATCCAGAACTCAAGCTAGAATGGCCGATCGACGTGAAAGTCGAACCAGGGAGTCGACGCTTTGTCGTTATCGAAGAGCAAGGGTCGTATGGTCCGACAAAGGTCATGCGTACTACCGACGTTTCTAACCAAACGCAATTGGAGATGCTCTGGGATACCAAAGGGGTGGCTTACAGCATCCTTTTCCATCCGAATTTCCTGGAAAATGGTTTCATGTACGTAGGCAGCAATGGAAAAAAGTATGGGCAATCGCACTGCAGTCGCATCGTACGCCATACCTTGTCGAGATCAGCTCCATTCAATGTGATAGGTGACGATGTGACTGTGATCGAATGGGAATCCCATGGTCACAATGGTGCGGCTGCAACCTTTGGCAATGACGGAATGTTGTACGTAACCTCAGGTGATGGAACCTCTGACTCGGATGCAAACGTGACCGGCCAAGACTTAACAAAGATGCTTGCCAAGGTGATGCGAATCGATGTCGACCATCCAGAAGAAGGTCGTTATTACTCCGTTCCGAAAGACAACCCATTCGTAGATGTTGTCGACGCGGTTCCGGAGACTTGGGCTTATGGACTTCGCAATCCTTGGCGAATTACGACAGACGCAAGGACTGGTCATATTTGGGTTGGCAACAACGGCCAAGACATGTGGGAACAGGTATATCTCATCGAGCGTGGCGCGAACTATGGTTGGTCGGTGTTCGAAGGAGGCCATCCGTTCTACTCGAAAAGAAGCCTTGGTCCCACTCCACATGTACTCCCTACGGTCGATCACCCGCATAGCGAAGCTCGCTCGTTAACAGGCGGCGTTGTTTACTATGGCAGCAAGTTGCCGGACCTACATGGAGCATATGTCTACGGTGATTATTCGACTGGCAAGATTTGGGGAATCAAGCACGACGGCAAGTCGATTGTCTGGCATCGCGAGATAGCTGATACACCGTTTCAGATATCTGCCATCTCACTCGACCCAGATGGCGAATTGATCGTGGTCGATCATCGAGGGGAAAAGCAAGGGGGGCTCTATCATTTGGAACCAAATCCCTCCGATTCGAAGCCGGATCGATTTCCTCGCCTGTTGAGTGAAACGGGTCTTTTTCAATCGGTTGCAAATCATAAGGTCGCTGAGGGGCTTATCCCTTATAGCGTCAATGCGCCTTTTTGGTCTGATGGGGCGACCAAGTCCCGATTCATAGCCCTCCCCAAAGATGGCAAAATTGAAATTCCGGATCAATGGGCTTGGCAGTTTCCTGAAAAAACGGTGATCGTGAAGTCGTTTGAATTGGAGATGGTCGTAGGCGACCCTGCATCCAAACGCTGGATCGAGACACGATTGCTAGTCAAAGAACAAGGGGAGTGGGTCGGCTATTCTTATGCGTGGAACACGGAGCAGACCGAGGCAGAGCTAGTTGACGCAGCTGGGTATGACCATGATTTTTCCATTGGTGAGATAACGGGTCCACGATCCCAAACGTGGCGTTATCCAAGTAGAACGGAGTGTATGGTTTGCCATACACGAGCCTCGGGCTATTTGCTAGGACTGACCACAATCCAGATGAATCGAGAGCACGACTATGGTGCCAACGTTAGGGCCAATCAGCTTGATTCACTTGAGGCAATGGACGTAATTAAGACAAACTGGGTATCGCACGCGCAGGATGCCATGCGGGCTCAAATGCAGGAGGAGAAAAAAGCAAACGACGAGATTGAATTGCAGATCTCTAAACTCAAGCAGAGCGATGGACAACGTGCCGTATCAATCAATGGCATGATGGGTAAGCGTGGAAACGAGAATCGAAAATTGGTGGATCCTTATGATTCCTCGGCCGAACTTGAGCAGCGAGCTCGATCCTTTTTGCATTCCAACTGCGCGTACTGTCATATCGAGGCAGGTGGTGGCAATGCAAAGATGAATCT
>JANLUJ010000726.1:0-2998 GCA_031363425.1 Pirellula sp. | reverse complement strand
AAGCTGGAATCACTAGCTTGAGCGTCGTGCTTTTTAGGGTTAAACCTGCCGGGCGCCTAAAAGTCACCAACTATTAGTATACAACCAGTCGCGTAAGAATATGCTTGATGAAACTCGAATGCAGGCTCGCAATTCGCCGCGTCCGTCCCGGTCCGAGAAACCGCATAGCAAGCAACATTCGTGCTCATCCACCAACAAAAACGGTACAAATCGCGAGAGATTCTGGCCGTTGCGCGATAGAATAGGTTTTCGTTGCATTACAGGCCCACTTTGCTCGAAAACAAAAACCAAATGATGTTGCTTCTACGAACGAGTCAACTCTTATTGTTGGCAATTGCCTTTTCCGCGAGTGCGGAATGTTTCGCTCGTTGCAATGGAGACGAACAGTCGAATGCCCCACTGGATGCAAGCGTTGAGGCTTGGATTCAGGGACTGAATGACGCGAGTTATAGAACACGTCGTGAATCTTTTCTGAAACTGTGCGATCGCTCGATTCCGCTGGAGGCATGGTTAGAAAAGGAATCCAAGAGCACCGACAAAAACAGATCCGCTATTGCAACTTGGTTAAAGCGATTGCGACGATCGGATGGTACGTTTACGGAGCGAGCAGAAATGCTTCGCGACTTCGAGGCACTGAGAAATTTTGATGATTCCGTTCTTGACCGCTACGTCGCGGACGGCCAATGGGGCCGTTTGGTTGAATTGGTCGCGTTGCTCGAACCTGCTTCTAGGAACCAGCTACTGAGAAAAGAGGGGCAACTTCAACTGATCATCGAAAAGGCTTGGAAATCCGACAACGAAGCGGTGGTACCGCGGCTGCTGGACCTGGTATTGAAGCCGACCGAGCGTGTTGGTGCGAATCGATTGTGGAGATCGCTCAGCATGCCCGAGGAATGGCAGGTTTCGCAAAACAGCAATCTACCGAGCGTTAAAATAGCTGAACTGGAGGCGGATTCTAGAATCGACGAGGCCATCGCTTTTGCGGAGAAGTCCGCGTTGCGCAATTTTGTTGAACCAATATTGATCCGCTCAAATCGATGGGACAAGTGGCTCTCGCTGGACTTAAAACGAACTCCTGTTGCTAGCCTCGAGAATATCGACCATCAGAGAGCAGGCATGTTGCTCTTGTTGGGACGGATTGACGAAGCAGAGCGTCAACTAGATAAGTTACGAAAAGGGCCAGACGCATCCGAACTTTCGAACGGAAACGCCATCCTTTCTTTGGCATTGGGACGCATGGAGGAATTTGAGTCATTCCTCAGCCAGCAACCGGAAACAACATCCTTTGCCGTGATGCGAATGCTTGGAAACGCACACGCTGCATTCAAACAAGTTGGACTAGAAGATTTATCGATCGACTCAGTCAAAAAGTGGTTGAGTTCTAAGGCCTACCTTAAGCGACGTCTATCGGAGGAACAGGATCCGCAGCGACGAACAAAAGCTCCTCCCTTGGCAGAATTTGCAGACTTATTTTTTCAAATCGGCTTGAAGGAGCAAGGAGAACTGGTCGATTCCGTTCTTATCGACGGAGTGATGAAGCGCGAAATAGATGAGGGCATATCCGCTTGGACACCGCTTTTCAGGCAGTGGCTCATCAACAACGAGCGCGTCAAGACGATCTACCATTGGAAGAATTATTTGATCCGCAATGCAGGGCGCAGAACCAGAATACAACAACTAGGAATGGCGATTCCAGCAGCGGATGAGGAAGGGCCTTTTGCAGCGATCTATCCTGATTTTCCAGAGACCGCCTCATTGATTTTTGACCATCTCCTTTCCATCGAAAACAACGGGCATAAAGGGATCGATGTCCCTACGGATTTGGAACGACGCAACAAGTCGATCCAATTGGTTATCGACCAAATGGAGGATCTTCACGCCGGCCGATTGCCTCGAGATTGGCAAGGACAGAGACCTCTGTTGGATTTGAGGAACGCGGTCCATTCAAAATCGCGGCAGTCTGGAAACTTCAATAGTCATTTGATCGAACTGGCCAAATTATTTGATAGTCTAGGCGAAACACAATTGGCCATAGAATCGTTGGAAATGTGTTCTCAAGATTCGACGGTCAATCATGCCAAAGCAGGTTATTTACTTCGACTAGGACAACTCGACGCGGCATGCGACCTATTGATCGAAGAGTTCAGAAACGATGCATCGGATGTCGGACTACTGGTGGAGTGCACCGAAGCTCTCGAACACGTCGGACGCTTTGGTGAAATGGATCGATACCGTATACAAGGACTCTCCGCTGTTTTGAATGATCAGGCATCCGCCATCAATCGATCCACTCCCGACCTGCCAACAAACAAAATCGTACAAACGATCATGGAACAACGTTTATATCAAGATAAAACCGAGATTAGAACCGGCTGGGACGCACCAGCAAGTTGCCTTAAGCGTCAGTTTGGTGAGTTGGCAAAGAAAGACTTGACGCAAGCCAAACAAGCCGCAAACTATTCGCGGATCGAAGCCTTGCAATGGATCAAGTATCTATGGCCGAATGAGAGGAGGGACATTCGTCTTCCTCTGACTTTTTTCGGGAATGCATTTCAATCGCTGATATTGGAGGCAATTGCCGACGGAAATCGGGAGTTGGCTGACAGCCTTTTTCACATGGCATTCCGTTGCAAGCCCCAGGACATCGATATGCCAATCGTGGTGGTGCCGGTTGCCGAACGCGTGTTTGGAAAGGCACTAGCAGATCAGTGGTTTGATCTTTTCTATCAGCCAATGCTCCAACACCTAGTTGAGTTCCCAGACGATACGCTCATCGGCAACAACACGGCTTGGCTCGCCGCTTTGTGCAATCGCCATTTAGAGAAAGCCCAATCGCTAGCGAGCAAGGTGGCTGTTAGCAACCCAGACCCGACTTACTTAGACACCCTGGCAGAAATTGAGTACCGATTGGGAAATGTCGCAAGAGCTATCGAACTCTCAGAGCAATGCCTCAAGATCGAGCCCAAGGACAAGCAACACCGCGAACAGCTGAAACGAT
>JANLUJ010000648.1:0-1061 GCA_031363425.1 Pirellula sp. | reverse complement strand
GCTGCCTAAAAAGCAAGCAATACCAAAAACCCCTCTAGTGAGGCAATGCCTTCATTTTAAGCAAAGCTATCTAAACCTACTTAAGTACTTGCTGCCATTAGTTTTGCGAAGCGGTCATTGACAGCTAAATAACGATTCACTCACTGGCCGTTGGGGACTTCGAGTTTTCCAGGCGGCCGGCTAACCACTCGCGAAGGATGCAGGCGACTGGTTACCAGATTTTGCTGCAACCATCTTCCAGCTACATGTTCGCAAAGACGGGAAACTCATCGAATGAATTACGAAGACAATGGCTCCATGGCGCAAACTACCGACCAAAAGAAAACTCAAATGGAGACACCAACGCTTGCAAAAGCGACATCGACTCGAATCAGGGATAAGGCTGCGGACGAGGCTGGAGAGAAGCTTGCCGCCGAAATGAAGGTTTTTAATTCGGTGGCTGAAGAACTGAGACCGAAACTGGACTCCTCCCTTTCACTGGAAAGGAAACGTCGTTTGGTTTTTGAAATCGCAACCGAACTCTTTGGCGTCGCGCCAACTTGGACTGCCTTTTATCGAGAAACACTTGGGGGCACAGGGATTGCCCGTTCCTTGTTTAACGATGTTGACGAGGCGAGGGAATACGAGCGCAGCGAAGAGCATTTCAAGGTTCTAGAAATGCTGACAGTTCTACGATCTCGAGACTTGCCCGAAAACGACCCACATGAACCACAGCGCATGATTACTGTCCGAATTCCAAAGAGCTTGCACGATGCTATTTGCGATGAAGCAAACGAATTGGCGGTCAGCGTGAATAAGCTTTGCATATCGAGGCTCTTGCAGAAAGTGGATCCCGCCATGATTCCGTCTTCTTCGCAGAAACGAAGGGGTCGTCGGCCAGGCTCTGCCGGGACAAAGCAAATGACCTCGGCAGATGCTACGGAAAGAGCAAACTCGGAGGTAGCCTAGCGGACCGCATACGTTCGTTCAAAATTGCTACAGCAGTTCCAAGGGCAACTCAATTGAGTTATGCTTGCGCTGGCCTGGGAGGGCATGCGATCGCTTTGCGAATTCGCAAAGAG
>JANLUJ010000646.1:0-4257 GCA_031363425.1 Pirellula sp. | reverse complement strand
TTGGAAGGTAGCGGACGTTGGCACAATGGAGTTAGGCATACGTGAATCCAGCTAGCCAATTCGAGAATCTCATCGCCAGTTAGTCCAATGTAGTCGATCGCTTAAGCCCCCTCCTCGCAAATGACTTGACAGACCCGAGGGGTATTTGCAATTCGGTTGAAATCTGCGAATGCGATTTCCCCTCGTGAATGGACTTGCGCAGAACATCCTGTTGGTTTGAGACTAGTGAGTCGAGGCAACGCGTCGCCTTGGCCGCCTCGTCTATCAACTCCGCAGACACAGAAACCGATAAATCTGACTGTTCATCGAAATCGCTTTCACAACTCGTCATTTCTACCAACCGAGACTGTTTGCGAAAGCGATCAATCAGCCGCCTCCTGGCGATCATTGTGACAAATGTGGTCTCCGCCGATAGCATCGGATTGAATCGATCTGCTTTCTGCCAGATCTCTAAAAAAATCTCCTGAGCTGCATCCTCAGCGTCTACTTGACTTGGAGAATAGCGTTTCGCCAGCGACCAAACGAGATTGCCGTACCGCTCGAAGCAGGATACCTTCGAAGGAATTGGTCATCCGCGCATCCAGCCAACCAATTTGAGATGCTTTCTGCCAGCCTATGTGGGAATCTTGCGGAATACTAGTGAAAATTTTCCGTGAAAGGTTCGAATCCGCTGGGATGGAAAAAGCACCACCAATTTTTCAGGACGATCCCCCTTGAAATCGAATTGCATGCATATAAGATCTCTCGCGTTATTTCTCGATCGATCAGTTTGCAGACGACTCAGCTCGTTCTTGATGATTTCGTTCGAGCAGACAGACTGAAGTAGCTGTGGTCGAGAGTCCGGTTAATTTCCATAGACATCTACGAAGGAGACAGCAATGGCAAAGAAGAGTTCTGGAAAAACCAAACACCAGATTCATGAGTCCGGTGAAGAGGCACTGGAAGCAGCTCAAGCAAAAAAAGCTGGAAATAACTTCGAATGGCATTTCGGTCGGATAACGAGTCTCGGTAGCTACTCAGTTGCCGGCGGAAGAAGTGTATCCATCGCTTGGGAAGGAGGAGGTGCGACCTCTCAACAGGGCGATATTACCGATGATCAATGGGAGATATTCAAGCTCGCATTTACGACCACCGGGCGAATCGCGATTTTGAGTGAACTTCCTAGAGAGGAAGCTCTTTACGATTACCGATTTTTAGAAGCGGTACGATAACGTTTGTTGAACGCGCTGGATTGTCAAAGTGCACCGCCCAATCGAGTTGTTGTGCGGTGAGTTTCATCATTGGCTCCTACAGCGACCTTTACGCGTTTAGGAAATACATGAAATGAGATTTAGCCCCGGCGAATTGGATCGCATTACTCAAATGGCGTGGGAAGATCGAACGACATTTGATGTGATTCAGACGCAGTTTGGCCTTACACCCGGCGAAGTGATTGAACACATGCGGCGCGAACTAAAACCATCGTCATTTCGACTCTGGCGAGCGCGCACGACAGGTCGAAAGACGAAGCACGCGGCATATTGCGAATCTGGATCGGGACGCTTTCGTTGTCCGGACCAAAAGAATTCGTAAGCACCACGACTGCTGATAGATGTTGGTACTCCGGACGCCAGCAGTTGCGACAAAGTTCTGTGAATTCGTCCGCGAGCAATTCCCAAGTGCCAACCTTCATGACGCGATCATTCTTGGAACGCTCATGAATATTCGAAGGCGAAAAGAGTGTCCGCAAAAGCTAATCGGCGGCCCATCCAAAGTTAGGCTCTCGAAGCTATTGGCTGATGGCGGCTGTTCAATTGGAGTTATTGACTTCCGCAATCTTGTTGCCGGGTGCCTCGAAACTATGTGCAAGGGGCAATCGATACACGAAGTGATATGCCATCCAAGGGAAGCATTAGCACTATGCGAATATATAAAGACAAAATGCAAAGCGGCCGCTCTGCCGCATTCGCTTATCTTGCAGGTACTTTTGACCTTTAGGAAGAGGTAGTCCTGCCCGGTCCGTCGACCATTAGCGTCCCAACAAGAGAAAAACACCTGCAGCGATAGCGAGTGCAGCCAGGACAAGCTGAGTATGGGCAAAGCTGATGTGGACGAACGCCATTGCACCAGATGCAATGAGCCAAATGGCCAGCAACAGCATTCCAACGTTTTTGGTTCCGATCCACTTCATAAATTTGAGCCTATTTCACGTACAACAAGAAAACACGACGACGCACTTAGAACAAGTGTCCCACAAAATCGGTTGCTTTCAAACAAGCCCCCTGACACTGCCAAGTTTCTGGTCATTTAGCGGGCAGAGCATCTTGTACAGGTTCCGGCAACGAAAATCGGAACTTGGCTCCAGGTGCAAATGGAAGCTTGTCGGAAGAAATCGGACGCTTGCAAAGACGCATGCATCGAAGCCAGCTAACAAGCATCCATATCTGGGTTTACTTTTCTTTGACCGCGTTTTTTATGTCTCCGCCGATATCCTTGGCCGCTTTGCTAACGTCCTCGCCAAGATCACGCATCTTCTCATTTGGGCGAGCATCCAACGCATCTTTTATCCCATCGGTTTTATTGGCGTTTGGCTGTTGCTCACAGGCGGGAAATGTAAGCAGCGAGACAGCTATGAGGATGAAAAGCTTACGATGAATTTCCATGTTTATTAACTTTCGATTGTTCAGCGGACCGTGCACGTTGGACTATTCCAACTGCCTATAGGAATTCAAAACGGCTCAAGAGGATCAGGATTTCGTGGAAACTTTTTTCACGGCGTCCTTTACCGAGTCCGTTACCTTTTGGACAACTTCTTTGGCTTCGCCAACAACTTGGTCGGTTTTGCCTTCCGCACGAAGTTTATCATTCCCGAGCAAAACACCTGCTGCCTCTTTGATTCGACCTTTTATTTTATCTGTCTTGCCACTCATCGCTTTAACTCCCGTTAGAAGTGAACTTGTTTGTTACAAAATCAACAATCAGCCTTGTTTCAAGACCGTCCGAACATGAATTGTCACGCCACGTTTACTTCAGCGACTGCCTTCAGGCATTGCGCAATAGACGCATGTTTCAAAGTCAAACTGTCGGCTTGGATTCGGATGCATTAACCGTGCCAAGAGCATTGGCGATTTCAATAGTCAGCAAAAAGAAACCAGTACAATTTTTTGTATCACTCAATTGTTCTCCTATAGACCAAGTTGGTCGATCTCACATCGTTGTGTCTTGCATACGATCGTCGCTTTGAAAAGTCGAGTATTCGTTACGTTTCAATGAGCGATTTTTAAAGGCTAATACTTTATTGACTCGCAACGGCTCGTGAATTGCACCTCAGCAATGTTGGCGAGCAAGTTTCCCCGTAAACAACCAGACAACAACCTGGACAATCACATGCTGGATGGCACGATCAAAAGGCTTATTTACAATCACAGTGACGACTTCAATAGGTGGGGACTGCATGACGGAACGGTCGTCCACTTTCCACCCCACATCGGTGAAAAAATCGGCGAATGGATCGGTGAGGGAAAGAAAGTCTTGCGAGGGAGAAAGCCAAATAAATCGCAACGGCGTTAAAGTACTCTTTCCAACCTACATCGAAAGCCAAGGCTGGTCGCTCTCTTGCGAACAAAAGAAACCTCACGACAAAAAAAGGCCCAACGAAAAGTCTCCAACTGAATTTCATGAAGACTCGCATGTGAGCAACGCTGACATCATGCAAGAACTTTTTAGGATTAGGCGATTGATTGTTGGCCCTGAATGCTAATTGTCAAAACCCCAACTTTTTGATGGCGGAGTCTCGAACATCGCTAATTCCCATGGAGGCGTTACATGGCCCGGTTCATTCAAATACAGTCTCGAGCATACCGACTCGAAGTGCAATCGATCGAGGATAGGCCAGATCCGTCCGAACCGACCGAACACTGGTGCGGCAGTGCGGCAAAGATTGAAACCATGCGGGTGCGATGTAATCGCGGCGAAAGTGTTTTCCACCCTCTAGATGCGAGAGAAATCATCCGTCAGAACAACAACGACATCGTACCTGCGATCAAGCAACGCTTCGAACACGATGCTGAAGATCGACGCCAAGCTGCAGGATCACAAGCCCTCCCAAGGGATAGGGAAGAGGCTTGACGGCGGGAATCGAAACTGGACTTGGTCCTTCCGTCTGCATCCTGCCCAACAATTCGAGAATCTCACTGCCAACCAGAGGAAATTGAACATGGCAATGCAACATGCCCTGCCCAACGAGGCAACTTGATCGCAGAACACAAAGCTCCGGGC
>JANLUJ010000587.1:0-1722 GCA_031363425.1 Pirellula sp. | reverse complement strand
CATTTGGCCGGTGCACTAGCCAGACCTACTTGCGTGATGCTGGGATACACCCCCGACTGGCGATGGCTTCAGAATCGACCGGATAGCCCCTGGTATCCAACTTGCAAATTATTCCGCCAACCCAAAGTAGGCGATTGGGCTTCGGTTGTAAATGAAGTCCATCAACATATTGCGTTTGGGAGTCGATTGGCTCCATGATCCTGGTTTTCCTTCCGTGTATTCCGAGCCTTCCGTGGTCACTTGCACAACTTGAAACAACCACGGAAAACACAGAATACACGGAAGGTTAGGACTGAAGGATTAGCCCACCGTCCCCAACAACTTGAATGTGATTTAGTATCCAATACAAGTCCAACACAATCCCGCAACTCCGGGAAACTTCGTCGCTCAATCTCTGCGTAAATCGCTCGTAGTGTCCAGCATCCTGAAACTACGTCTGACGCCCGCTTCCGCGAGTCACCCAATGATAGATCGCATCGGGATACTGATGTCGAGGAGGACTCGGCATATTACTAGCCCAGTTTTTTAGTGACGTTTCCATACCAATAAACGCTAGCTAACCGTGCATCAGATGCCCAAGCAATCCCGAATCCCAAGTCTGACCCCTTCGCAATCAATCGACCAGAAATGGTTTTTCAAGGCGAGCAGACTCAGGCGTCACCACGGCGATCTCGTAGTCGGCATCCGTACCGGCAGCACCCCAACGTCCTTGTTTATCGATGGCTAAAAAATTGACATGCAAGTCGGACGGTTTCTTTTTGTCCGTTTTCGCGATGCGCTCGATGGCGGTTCGACATGCTGTTGCCGGATCCATACCTGATCGCATCAATTCTACAATCAAAAACGATCCGCAATGCCGCATTACGTTTTCGCCGATTCCGGTCGCACCCGCAGCGCCAACCTCTCCGTCCACGTAGAGCCCGCTACCAAGAATCGGACTGTCTCCCACTCGCCCTGACAATTTATAGGCTAGGCCGCTTGTTGAACATCCGCCTGCAATGTGTCCGTTCGAATCCATTCCCACTAACGCAATCGTGTCGTGATTGGGGGGGATTGGTCGCTCCCCTCTCGGTCTCAAAAGTTGACGTTGGCGTTCTTTCCAATCCTCCCACTTCTTTTTTTGCTCCAAAGTCAGCAAGTCCTGGGATTGAAAGCCTTGTTCCTGTGCGAATTCTGCGGCTCCTTCGCCGACTAACAGTACGTGTTTGGTTCGTTCCATCACACGGCGAGCGACTGAAATGGGATGCGGGAAATTTTCCAAAGCAGCAACCGAACCCGCTTTGTGTGTTTCCCCGTCCATGATGCATGCATCCAACTGGACAACGCCATCCGCATTGGGCGCTCCGCCCACTCCCACCGAATCGACGCTCGTGTCTGCCTCTGCTAATCGAATGCCCATTTCGATAGCATCCAAGACTGAATTTGTTCGGTTCAACGTTTCGAGGGAACGCTGGCAGGAGGGCAATCCAAACTTCCACGTTGCAACAAAAAGTGGTTGAACTCTTGTGAATTTGGCGAATCCAACGCTTGATAGGCTCCCGAGGGCCGCCGTGGTACCAAGTATGTTGGCAAACATTCGACGATCGAATTCCATGGTCTATACCTTTTCCTATGCAAGTCGTTGACAGTGTTAGGCGAGCGGCAGGTTGAAATGAATAAGAATGGCCCCCTGGACCATGCTACTTTGCCCTAAACCACACGGCCCAGGGGGCCATGCTACAG
>JANLUJ010000581.1:0-2904 GCA_031363425.1 Pirellula sp. | reverse complement strand
ACTTCAGTCCCAGGATCCAGCGGTATGGGCCGCGATTGAATCGGAAGCACTTCGCCAACAGGAGGGGCTTGAGATGATCGCAAGTGAAAATTACACGAGTCCTGCGATTATGCAGGCCGTTGGGAGTGTTCTGACGAATAAATATGCCGAGGGCTATCCCGGGAGGCGGTACTACGGTGGGTGCGAATTTGTAGATGTGGTCGAGCAACTTGCGATCGATCGAGCCAAAGAGCTGTTCGGTGCTGAGCATGCCAACGTGCAACCTCACTCCGGTTCACAAGCCAATACAGCTGTTTACCTTTCTGCGCTAGAACCAGGCGATACCGTTCTGGGATTGGATTTGGCACAGGGCGGGCATCTAACGCATGGGATGAAATTGAATATCAGTGGCAAGCTGTACAAATTCCATTCCTATGGTGTCGATCCGGTTCATCATCGCATCGACTTCGACCAAGTAGCGAAGCTAGCCCGAGAACAGAAACCAAAGATGATCGTAGCCGGAGCGAGCGCTTATCCTCGAGAGATTTTTCACGATAAGTTTGCAGAAATTGCAAGGGAGGTCGGAGCCAAGCTGCTTGTTGATATGGCGCACTATGCAGGCTTAGTGGCCGCAGGCGTTCACAACTCCCCGGTCCCGTACGCTGATTATGTAACTACAACAACGCATAAGACGTTGCGAGGTCCAAGAAGCGGATTGATTCTTTGCAAAAATGAATATGCTAAGCCGATCAATAGCGCCGTGTTCCCCGGCATTCAAGGTGGCCCGCTGATGCATGTTGTTGCGGGCAAAGCGGTTTGCTTCGCCGAAGCTTTGCAGCCAAACTTCAAGGCTTATGGCAAGCAGGTCATCGAAAATTCAAGAGCGCTTGCCCAATCCCTCATGTCCAAGGGCTTGAGGTTGATCAGCGGCGGCACCGACAATCACTTGGTGTTGGTTGATGTCACGAGTTTCGGTATCGGGGGAAAGATTGCAGAGAAGGCACTCGACCATTGCGGTATCACAGTCAACATGAACATGATTCCATTCGATACCCGAAAGCCGATGGACCCGAGCGGCATTCGAATCGGCTCGCCTGCTTTGACGACCAGAGGGATGGGAGTGGATGAATTCAAGACAATTGGCACTTGGATCGCAGCAGCCCTCAAGTCGAACGATAACGAATCCGCTTTGGAACAGATTCGTTCGGAAGTCAAACAGATGACCAATCATTTTCCTGTCCCGGCGGCAGGTTTGGCAATTGCCGTTTAACTCTTGCCTCGAATGTGCTGATGACCATACCAAGAATACTTATCGCGGACGATAATGCACAGAATCGCGAATTGCTCGAAGCCTTGCTGGCAAAAATCGATTGCGACACGGAAATGGCAGTTGATGGCCAGGATACGTTAAACAAAGTAAAGTCGTTTCAGCCGGACTTGATTCTCTTGGACGTCATGATGCCCAAGCTGAACGGCTTTGAGGTATGCCGTAAGTTAAAGGCAGACCCTGTTCATTCCCGCATCATGATTCTTATGGTGACTGCCTTGAGTGAGCTAGGCGACATCGAGAGAGCAGTTGCCGCTGGCACCGATGATTTCCTTTCGAAACCTGTGAATTCGCATGAGTTGCAAAGACGTGTTGCCAACATGTTAAAGCTGAAGGGCACCGAGGACGAGCTTGAGCGTCTACGCGCTTACATTCGGGAAATGGAAGAGCCCCGGTAGGAAAGTGGCGAGCCATTCCAAGAGCCGTTTGGTTAGTGAAGCACGACTGCTGGCTCGAATCCAACAGCAAGTGCGCATCGAACATACGACAACCAGCATCGCGGGCCAGGAGTACCCGTGGACACGGGTGGTTGATCCAGATTCGTTGTTGTTGAATGCCCTATCGAAGAGTCAAGAAGGCACCGTTGAACTGGATCCGTTTTGGGCTGCGTCATGGCGGGCCGCGCAGGGGCTTGATCAGTTCTTAGGAACCTTGCCATGTCTGAAGGGTATACGTATTTTGGAATTGGGGGGTGGAAGTGGCCGCGCAGGCATTTCGGCCGGCATGCGTGGAGCCAAAGTTCTGATTACGGATGCAGTGCCAACGGCTCTGATGGTATGCAAATTCAATGCGAGGCAAGTATCAGACCAAGTGCAAGTCAGGCTTCTGGATTGGAGAGACAGGAATACGCAAATACAACCGTTTCCTATCATTATCGGTTCCGATATCGTTTACGATTTCAGGTTATTTCCTGTTTTGGAGCCTTGCCTGCGACGGCATTTGGCACCGGGCGGAGTAGCCTATTTGAGTGAACCACAACGTCACACAGGCGATCGTTTTGAAAAGTGGATCTTAGCTGCAGGTTGGCAATGCATTTCGTCGCTTGTTGACCTTGGTGATGGTCAGCGTCAGATTCGAATTTTTAGTTGCTGGCTCATGTAGTCCCTAGGATACACTAGAAGTTAGCAGAGATCGCTTCGCATCACGAAGCTGGTTCAACCAAGCAAGTCGAGCGTCGAAGCGCCGAGTTCATCGTTGGCCGGCAGCGAGAGCAAAGAATCCGCCTCCGCCAACGCATCGGCCTTGGAAGAATTGGATGTGTTGCTTTTCTGTTTGGGGCCATCGTAACGTTCGTTGGCATCACGATCGGAAGCTTTTCCACTTTGCTCGAGCGGGTTTACAGGTTCCGTCGAGGGAACAGCGTTTTTTAATGTTCCGCTATGTTTCGAATCACCAAGAGCCTGTTGCGTGAGAGCCGCAGGATTCGTCCATGCACCGCCGCTGGGCATAATTTGCATTTTCAGTCGTCCTATGAATTGTTTCCTGTTCCTTCAACCCGATGAGATCTGCCCAATTTCCGATACTTGCAAAAAACTTGGGGCCGTTCGCCTTGTATAGCTTGGAAGCAGAACAAGCCTGCGGTATTTCTGAATCCCACC
>JANLUJ010000579.1:0-4350 GCA_031363425.1 Pirellula sp. | reverse complement strand
TTCGGGTATTTCGCCCGAGGGAGGGAAGGTTGACTTGGCGGCAGACTGCAATTGCTTGGACAACTCTTCGACATTTTTTGCGTGTTCGGGCTGACTCGACAAATTGGTCAGTTCAAGCGGGTCGGAGTCATGATCATAGAGTTCTCGCCCTTGATTGCCCGAGTCCCATTCCGTATAACGCCAGCGTGGAGTGCGTAAACTGTAGCCGAAAAAACTCTTGTCCTTTGCATTTGGATTTTGCGCCGTGCGTGGCGCAACAGGACCGCGGGTTACTTGAGTGATCGCCCAGCCTCGTCCTACCGTGCTTGGATCTTTCAGCATTGCGACTAGGCTCTGGCCTTGGATATTCGAAGATGCCTTTACTCCACACAGCTCCGTCAAAGTCGGAAAGAGGTCGATATGCGAGACGGGTGACTTGGCGACTCCGCCCTGTGCGGAAACACCAGGGGCCACGATGAGCAAAGGGACGCGAGCGCTCTCTTCGAACAGACTCATCTTTTGCCAAAGACCGTGCTCGCCTGTGTGATAACCATGATCACTAGTGAAGACAATGATCGTATTGCCTGAGAGACCTAGCCGGTCGAGTGAGTCGACAACTTTACCAACCTGGGCGTCCATGAAACTGATGCTAGCGTAATACGCTTGCAGGCTTTGCCGGCGAAGGTCGTCGGTCAATTTGTCCTGCTCCTTCTTGTAACTTGCAAGCCCTGCCGGCGGAATGTCCGCTTGGTCCTGGACTACATTGGGAACGATGCGCATGTCTTTTTCAGGATACCAATCGAAGTACGGTTCCTTTGGCGCAACGTAAGGCGTGTGCGGACGAAAGAAACCAACCGCAAGATAAAATGGGCGGTCTTTCTTCTTAGCGCATCGCTCGAGCACCCATTGAGCATCTTCGGCCATTAGTCCATCGGTATGGTATTGATCGCCCTTGGGCGACGCAAACCAACTGAGCGTACCGCCGAATTGGCCGGGAGTAAGCGAGTAAATATTGGGGTGATGTTCTAGACGGTCGACCCCGGCCGGATTCAATTCCAGTTCCCAAGATCCAGGATCATCATGTCCATTGGTACCAATCGAATTAGGTACGTTGTAGTGATAAAGCTTCCCAATTCGTGCGGCGAAGTAACCAGATAGTCGAAACGCTTGAGACAAACTGTGTTGCGTAGGAATCGTTTGGCGAAAGATCTGCGAATTGGCCAAAATGCCTGTACTATTTGGATAGAGACCGGTCAGCATTGAATTGCGGCTAGGTCCACAAAGGGGAAATGTGCAATACGAGCGATCGAACTTCACGCCGCGAGCGGCCAATCGATCGAGGTTGGGGGTCTTTGCTTTTGGATCGCCGTAGCATCCGAGCATGTTGTTCAAGTCGTCGGCAATCAAGAACAAGACGTTGGGCTGTTTGTCCACGGCGATCAAGGAACTTGAATGAAAGCAAAAGGTAACGATGAACAAAAGAGAGAGGAAGCATCGCATAGTTGGTTCCGGAGCCATGAGTTTTTTTAGCATCTTTGAGATCTTCTATTTTTCGATACTTGCTAGGTTAACCTAAAGGATAATCTCTTCCCAATCGAAGCCTATGTTAACATACGCTGGATACGATGCGTTTCGGGGATAAAATTGTTTTAATTGAGAACGGAGGTTTGAGAAAGTTTATCATGGCAACACGACTACAAGAAAGTACTCTCCATATTCTTTTGTTGGGCGACTTCAGCGGCCGAGCAAATCGTGGACTGAATGAACCTGGGTCAAATTTAGCTAGTCGTCGTCCTCTGCAAGTCGATCGCGACAATGGGGGGAATGTCCTCGATGGTATGGGTGTCCAGTTAACACGCATCGTTGCCGCCGATGATCGAGAGCAGGTTTCGATTCGGTTTAGCACCTTGGACGATTTCCATCCCGATCGGCTCTATGAAACCGTAAACCTTTTTTCATCGCTACGCTCGCTTCGCCTGCGACTACTGGACGAATCGACCTTTTCGGACGCGGCGGCGGAGGTCTTCTGTTGGGGAAAGTCTGCAGGTTCGGAAATTCACTCGGAAGCGGTACCGGAAAAGACCACATCAGAAGCCGGTGAACAGGTTCCGGACCAGTCGCAATTGTTGGATCAAGTACTGAAAAACACCCCATCCTATCTATCAACTACTGGGGAGATCGATTGGAATCGCATGATCAATCGAATTATCGCTCCCCTTATGCCGCGTCACATCGACCCGCGCCGTGATGAACTCGTCGCTTGCGTAGATTCGGCCTCGCAAGCCCTGATGACCGCCTTGCTTCATCATCCCCATTTTCAAGAGCTCGAAGCGACTTGGCGCGGTATCGATATGCTTGTCCGTCGGATCGAAACCGATGTCCACTTGAAGATCTTCCTTGTGGATGTGTCGAAAGCCGAATTGGCTGCGGATCTGGCAAGCGACTTGCGTCAGGAGAGTGGTCTGTACCGTCTGCTCGACAAGCACGTCCGAGAATCGGGCTCGGATGAGCCAAGGTTGCTATTATGTGGTCTGTATCGGTTCGGCGAATCGGTCGAAGATGTACAACTTTTGGCTCAACTAGCCTGCATCGCCGACGCTGCGAACTGCCCATTTCTTTCGTCGTCGGATGATACACTGGTCGGCTGTCGCGATGTCGTGACGCTATCTGACTCGGATCAATGGGAGCCGATGAATACCAGAGTTCAAATGCTTTGGGACGAGTTATGCGGCTCAGCCGAGGCTGCTCGTATTGCCCTTTTTTGGCCGAGGTTTTTACTGCGAATGCCGTACGGTTCCACCACAAATCCCATTGACAGCTTCGCGTTCGAAGAAATGCCCGATGGCATCCAATACGGGCATTTTCTTTGGGGAAACTCTGTCATACTGGCTGCATGTGTCATTGGGCAGAAATTTGCAGAAGTCGGCTTGAACTTTCGGACTGCCCAGGGCGGAGAGCTGACGGACTTGCCCATCGTTACGGGGCAAGAAAATGGCGAAACGCGATTGGACTTGTGCACCGAAATGTTATTAGACGAGCGATCAACCGAGCACCTGCGCCGGCGTGGCATTACACCCATCCTTTCGATTCCAGGACGAGATGCCATACGGATACCAACTCTGCAATCCATTCGAGGCGATGTGCTTGAAGTCGATTAAAAGAAAATCGGTGGCGGCTGCCATCGGAATGGAATATCGTAAGCGTTTTATCGACCCACAAGAGGTCGGACGTCCAGATGCCAACAAATTACCATCGCTAGAGAGCGTCATCCCATACGGACGCGATCCAAGAGTCCCTTGCAACGGCACCAAGCAACACGAGGGCAGAGCTCGTCTGAAATTCTTTGCTTTCGGACCAACCTTGCAATATGGGCGCATCGCTGGCAGTGCACCAAGATCTGGCAACCTCGCTACAATTTGGCAAATGCGACCCGAATGCACAAAAGGTAAGAGACGAACGCGAGAATAGCAAGGACAACAAGTTGTCCGGCTCCTGCGAACGCGGCTGCCACATTGGTCAGAATGTCGAACAGGAGAAGGCACACTATATAAAGCATCAAAATCAGCTTCCGCCAGCTTGGCTCATTGCCATGTGTGCGAAGAGAAAGTTGTTGTAGGCCAAATTCGAACCGCATAAGAGTCACAAATGCCATCGCAATGATTCCGAGTGTCTCAAGAACGATTATCGTAACGATCACCCAAGCTGAGAGATGCGCCCTCGGTCTGTCCAATCCCTCCATGACCAGCCCGAGCACCGTAAAGATGCCCGCAGGAACGATGGCAATTGTTATTGGGATATAGATGTCCCAGAGATTCGAGAGCCGGAAGGGCTTGGGCGGATTTGACAGGAATTCGTTGTGTGGTGTCATAGGTCCACAGGCCATCGGCAGAAAGATGTTTGGCAAAAAGATGAACGCGATCGACTGGCCGGGATAAAACTCCTTAGTCTTGGTCCTGTTTTTTACCTACCATTTTTCTGCCTAAAGCATTGGTGAGCTATCTGTGCCGTCCACATCAGATGCCAACACATTTGTATCCAAGAAAGCCTACGATAGCGATCTCGAGCGGGCATAAATAATTTACCAAATCGGCTTCCAATCGAAGGATTCAGTCCGAGCTATTTTCAGATAATCGCTTATCTTGGCAGCGATATCTGGATGTGCGTCGGAAACATCAGTCTTTTCCCCGATATCGCTTGATTGATCGAATAACGCAATAGGCGCATTCGCGTTGCCCTTTCGAATGCCTTTCCAACGTCCTTGATAAAGTGCAGCCTGTTTGAAGCCCCCCTCGTGAAACTCCCAATAAAGGAATTCATGCGGCGATTGTTTGGTGGAGTCGCCCAACAAAGTTGGCACCAAGCTTACTGAAT
>JANLUJ010000361.1:0-3149 GCA_031363425.1 Pirellula sp. | reverse complement strand
GCAGAGCCTGGTAACTAGATTGCACAGTGCAACAAAACTTGCAATCCGTGGCACTAGAATACAGAGTTGTTGCGTTCGTTTCTTTGATACCATTTCGGAGCGTTGTTCATGCTGTGTTCAAATTGTTTTCCTTTTTGTCGAGGGCAAACGACTATTGCCTTTGTGGCTTTGATGCTTTCCGGATGTTCAGACGGAGGACCAAAATTGGAGCCTCTGTCTGGTAAAGTCCTTCGTGACGGAAAACCAATGTCCAATGTTACCGTGGCAATGGTTCCGATTTCTTCTGGTCTGGCGGCTATGGGCAATGCGGACCAGTCCGGAAATATCCAAATGCAAACCAACGGGAAAAATGGCGCAATGGCTGGCAAATACAAGGTGGGTGTTACGGAGCCGATGCGGCCAATGACACCCGCTGCCATAGCATCGGGTTCTCCCCCTCCTGTTAGCTTCGATCCAAAGTTCGAATCACCACAAACCAGTGGAATTGAATATGAAGTTGTTGCGGGCGGAGGAAAATTTGAGTTCACCGTAAAGAACAAATAAAGCACCGCCTGGATCGTTTCACGGCGTCAACGCTGACCAAAGTCGTTGGGCACTCTACGTATCTATGGAAATGCTTGTCAATACTCGCTCCAAGAACTCCTCGAGTATTGCTGCCCCCGTCCGAATCGTGAGTTCGATGTCGAGACTCCACAATTCGTACGGGCCAATCCTGTTCGCATCAATCTTGGCAAGATCTTTGCCGGTGCAGATGATGGCGTCGCATTTGATTTCCAAATCCTTTGCTTGCTTTTCAATCATCTGAATATCCTCAGACAAATAGTTGTGATGATCCGGAAAAGACATGCTTGAAATAACGTTGGCACCGCTACTGCTAAGCGTTTGCAAAAAGCCAGAAGGATTTCCCAAACCGCAGATTCCAAGAACGTTTTTACCGCAAAGCCAGTCCATGTCCTGGATTTCACCATCGGAATTTCTGAGACGCTTAGGCCTATGCTCTGACTCAAGCCAAGCTGCCTTTGGATTGAATCGCTGAACCCTTGTTCGAATTTCGGCCAATCTTTGCGAATCCACTTGGTCAGCTCGCGTAGCCATAACTATATGAGCTCGTCGCAATGTTCGGATCGGCTCACGCAGTAGCCCACGAGGCAATAAATATCCAAAACCAAAGGGTTCGCGCGCATCGAGCAAAACAATTTCGAGATCACGATGTATCTTTCGGTGCTGAAATCCATCGTCCAATAACAGCAATTGCATTCCAAGTTCTTCGGTGGCTATCACCGCAGACGATAGTCGATCCGGTTTTTGCAAATGCGGTACATCTGGGAGCAAAACCTCGAGTTCCTTGGCCTCGTCATTTCGACCATCAGCCCCAGCTCCAAAGCCCCTGGAAAGAATTCCAACTCGAATATTCCGATCCCGAAACCACCGCGCCAACATCGCGACCGTTGGCGTCTTGCCTGTCCCGCCGGCTGTTAAGTTTCCAACTGAGACGACCGGTACGGATGCCTTACGGACAGATTTCCAACCTCGGTCATAGGCCAAATTCCGGCACCAAATGACCGCCGAGTAAGGTTGGCTTAGGCTCCACAAACCCGCCCGCATCAGGATTGAGCTGAGCGAATTGGAACGGCCTGACAATAATTCTTCAACGCGTCGCATGCACCGAATGTCGTATCGAAAAGTGGTCGTCCTGGGAAAGATTCCTTCTTCTCCGCTCTAAAACAAGTCCCCAATCATATTCGATACGCGTGAGCGGTACACCCGCCAATCCCAGTGAAATGCGACGGGCTACGCGAAATGCACGCAAAATGACGAAGAAAGATGATCTAGCATCAATCACTGGGAAAATCTAACCTCGAGATTGGCCGCTTCGGGCTCCATTTCATTGCCGCTATCTATTTAAAAACCTTAGTGCAAACCATGAAAAAAGACTTTTGGAAACCAGCTACTTTCCTCACTTGCGGGCTGACACTTGTATGGTTTGTTTCCTCATCTACGACACCAATTTGGAGCCAAGGCGAAGGAGGCAATTTCGGTCAGAACCAGTTCCTATCCGCCAATCGAGCGCTTGCATCTGCTCAAGTTGCATCGGCAGGGACGGCTATGATGGCCAGTGTAATACTGGCTAATGGATTTCAGCAGTTAGCTGTTGTCGACCACGCCAAGACGACCATTGCCGTCTATCATATCGATCCAGTGTCAGGTGACATACAACTAAAAAGTGTACGGCGATTTGACGCTGATTTCCTGCTCGAAGAATTCAACTTGAGCGAACCTACTCCCAGCACGATTCGCAAGAATGTCCGATAGATTTGATGAAGCGCCAATCTCACAACTCATTGGCTTTAACGTATTGCCGGCGACTGCGGATGACAATGAGATGGGTCGTGCAATCGTCGAACTTGAAATAGACTCGCGTTTCAATAACCCCATGGGCAGAGTGCACGGAGGCATACTCGCCGCTCTCTCAGACGCTGCGATGGGGATTGCATTTGGTCGAACCCTCGAGTGTGATCAAGACTTTTCCACGATCGACTTGCATATACATTTCATGCGTCCCGTTCGCGGGAAAAAACTCATCGCAACGGGACAAATGATTCAACGAGGTTTGCGAATTGGATTCATCGAATGTCGCATCACTGACGATCGCGGTAAAGAGGTGGCGAGCAGCTCCTGCAGCTGCACGGTACTGGAAAAAATGTGATTTCCTATTGGCTCTCTTTCGGGCTCTTTTGAATATTGAACACCGAACAAGAAATTTCGAATATCGACGTGACGGGCGATTTCATTCGAAATTCGTGATTCTCTGTTGGATATTCGATATTGATTTCGATACCGCATCCTTAGGCTCAAAGTGTAGCTAAGCATTTCGTGCCGAGAAAAACGACACGGAGTGACGAGCTACACTGGATAGTCGGCCTCCCGACTAACTTGCCAATTTTGCCTTCAAGACTTTCACGGCTTTTTCCAGCTGTGGATCATCCTTGAGGGTAGGGTCCGTATTATCGGACTCGTATTCAAGATCATTTGGCTCGCGAGAGGTTTCGAATTTGGTTCTCGGTTCTCCAATGCCGTTTGCAGATGGATCAGCTCGCTTTCGAAATCGTTCAATCGATTTCAGGAATGCCGCTTCATCCAACTTGACC
>JANLUJ010000180.1:0-6643 GCA_031363425.1 Pirellula sp. | reverse complement strand
TCAAGCGGGAGCATTAAAGTATGCGGCAATTAGCGATACCGTTAGGATTGAAGCATCACCACAACAGCCTGCTCACATCAGCAAAACACAAGCGAATGCCGCTCCGATCAATTTGCTGGTGAAATCGGCTGCCATTCGCCTCAAAACGGGAGAGATGGCAGTGCAAATTGTCAACGTCGAAGGAGCCTTGCCACAAAACATGCAGGGGGCTGGAGCTCCGGCAACCCCTCGACCAAATCAATCGGGAGGGCAACCAGCAAATAATATTCTTCCATCCGCTCGCGACACTCCGTTCAATCCAGTCAGTCGCAAATAACATAGTAGAACAGTTGTCCCAACTGTTCCTGGAGTACGGATTAGAACAGTAGTCCCAACTGTTCCTCGAGCTTGGCAATGCCGATCGCCTTTTGATTTCCTTCGTTAAGGACGAAGGGCGTCGGGACGGATGCTGGCAGCATCCGCCACGGGATGCGGATAGAGACAGCAGTTCGCTGGACATAGATCATGACTCGGGCCATAGCTGCCGATGAATGGACGTTCCGTATCCTCGGACAGACGCTCTTCGATCAAATCGACGATCATCGAAATGAACCGCGGATGAATGCCAACCGTCGCCGAGCGAACGAACTGTATACCCTTTTCTTTGCAGAGATCGGCTGCTTCGTGGTCCAAGTCATACAGAACCTCCATGTGATCCGAGATGAATCCAAGCGGTTGGATGACCACATGTTTGATGTCTCTGTCAGCATGCAATTGCCTGATCCTGTCGCACACATCGGGTTCGAGCCAAGGTTGTTGCGGCGATCCCGAACGACTTTGAAACACGAGTTCCCATGGACCATGCATTGCTGCTTGGCAGACCAGCATTGCTGCTTCGCGCAACTGCTCCTCGTAACGCGAATTGTCCGCCATTAACTTCGGAATGCTGTGCGCACAAAACAAGACCAATGTGTCGTCTCTTACTGCCTCAGGCAACTTTGCAAGGGCTTTCTCCAGACAATCCTTTTGGGCAGCAATGAAGTCCGGATGATTGAAGGCTTTGCGGATCTTTTCGATCTTGGGTGCCCTGTCGCCAACGGCTGTCTGAGCGGCAGCTATGTTCTCGCGATACTGTCGACAGCCACTGAAACAACTAAACATGGATGTGAAGAAAGCAATCGCGCGCCTGCGCCCCTCCATTGCCATGGTCCCGAGTGTATCGGTTAACATCGGATGCCAATTCCGATTGCCCCAGTAGATCGGCAAATTCAAGTTGCGTCGTTTGCATTCTCGGTCGATGGCTGCTATCAAATCCCGGCACTGCTCATTGATTGGGCTAATACCATCAAACTGTTTGTAGTGCTCAGCGACCTTCAACATCCGTTCGCGTGGCACGTTCTTGCCTCGCAAGACATTTTCGAGAAAAGGCATGACGTCCTCCATGCGCTCGGGCCCGCCGAAGGAAACGATCAAGATCGAATCGACTGGCAGTTCATCCAACGGTGGCAATGGGGCAGTTGGGCAGGCGGGCGTTGTAGGTACTTTTGACATAAAATAATGGGGTAATCGTTTAGGAAAGATTCGTCGCAATCGATTTGAGACTCAACACATTATTACCAGCTTGCCAAGTGGTCGATTGCGCCTTCAAGTCCAATTCTTGGGGCTGTATGCCCAGTGTAGCACGGCACTCCGTGCCGTATTTCTCGGCACGTATTTCTCGGCACGGAGTGCCGAGCTACAGTCGGGTCTGAGCCTCGATTTCACTTCGATTGTACCAGAGGTAGAGAATGCGAGTTCGCAACGGTGGGTGTACGTCGTCAGTCGATTCTGGCACTCGGAAAAGCATTTCGTTGGGACGAGATTCTATCATCGCTATCAAATATCGCATTTGCTCTTCGTCAAACTGAATATGGTTTGGGTCGAGCAACAAATCCTCCCAATTGAGACGTGGTTCGGATTGAAGTTTTTTTAACTTTCGGGCTTCTTCTTGCAGCTCCTCGGCTGCGTCGGAATCGACATCGCTATTCCACATGTAACGCAGCAGACCACCGATCGACTTTGCATTGTTGGCCGCTCGATTGCGTAGTTCGCGGTTAACCTTGTCCTCGATCTCTTCGCGGGTTGCGTGGCCGTACGGGATGCTTGCCGTAATCGTATCAATGAGCTCCGACGGATTGAAATGACCAGCGACCTTCGATAATATCGCTTGCTGCATCACAACACATTCCATTTCTGAAGCCAAACCGATTTTTAAGAGCCCCTGTATCGAGGGGAACACACCACCGACCTGGGCACCAAAATCATCGCAAAGGAATTCAATCGCTGTCGCATTGCGTGCATAAGGAAGCGACGACAGCCACCATGCAAGTGATGTAATAAATAGGAAAAGGATGTAGCCGGGGTAAGTGCCTAGCCCAATGCGTTGAATGGAAAGAAGTCCGAGTATTGCACCTAGTGCAATGGTCACGATTCTAAATCGGTCCACGACGAGATAGTACTTGTAGTAGTGACCTAGCTCGTGGCCCATTATGTCTTGAACTTCGGCCGGCTCCAATTTGTGAAGAGTTTGGCGATTTAAGTAAATTCCATTGATCGATTTGAAAAGGCTTCCGAAGCCTACATGCAGAGCCGCAGCATTCATGGAAGGACTGGCCAAAATATAAACCGGTAAGTTTTCGTCGGGCAAACGCAAGGTTGCAATAGTTTCGCGAAAGAGTGACTGAAGACGAACTTTGTCGTATTGTCCAAATCGCGTGCTTTCCTTCAGGTCCTGGATTCGCTTGCGTTTAGTGGCTAGCTGAATGGCTATCGTTTTAGCCAGTGGGCTTACTGTCGCAAATATCGCGCAGGTCGCCAGCAACGGTTGTCGCATAACCCGTCCCCAATCGATGATTGCAGCGACCATTCCGATTGCTGCAATTTCAACAAACAGAATGATCCAAGCGAACCGGTTCGCGCGACTCATTTGATCTATCAAATCGGATCGACGCGGGACAGGAATTGCTGACTCCATGCGTAACGGCTGCTTTCGCTTATGCGTATGAGCTGAAAAGATAGCTCAGGAAGTTGATGGGTGCCTTGCCTCGTGTTTGATAGTAGACTTTGCCTGGTCCAGTATAACGATTGATGAGTCCCTCGCCCGACATGATAGAATCCTTAACGCTTTCGGTGGCTTTTACCAATTGGTAGGTGACGGTGTCCGAGAACGCGACCGCAAAACGATTGTCCAAAAAAAACTTTTCGCCATCGACTAATTCCTTTGCAATGATGGCACCATACGTTTGGCAGAAGACTGTTCCAGTACCACTAACATGCAATAGGAATAGCCCCTTTTTGGACATAACACCTTTCATGCCGCCATACTTGATTTCCAATTTGCAGTCACCAATGTTAGCAAGGTAGCTACCACGCGTTAAGTAGATCCCGCTATGTTCAGCGAGCGGCAGCGAAAGAATGTCCCCTTGAACGGACGGAGCTAGCGTAAGCACTTGATCATCCCGTTTTGCCAGGAATTCAGCGGTGAACATGCTTTCGCCGCCGAGCAAGTTCTTAGCACCGCTGAGCCATTTGTTGCCCTTGCCTCGACGCCCTACGGACGCCGAGAGTTGCAGCCCAGAGGTCATCGACAGCATGCTATCCGGTTGAGCCATTACCAACTCCCCCTGATTCAAATGAATCTCTAGCACGGAAAAAACGGGACCATGCAAGACGGAGTATTCCATGAATCAAACTGACCGTTGTTTTGTTAGATCGTTTCCGCTTAGTCTTCGACGCCTGGCGCGACCCGTTGCTTGAGAAAATATCCGCCGATAGCAATTGCAGCCAATATTCCCAAGAAAATGAACAACGCGACAAGCCGAGGAACACCGAGTACCTCCGAAATAGTAGTGATGCAAATATCGTAAATGACTACGCGAATAAACCAGCCGACAATCGAACCAAGACCACCGCCGCGGGCAGCCAGCATAGCAAAACGACTCATCTTTGGACCTCAGTTTCCAGTTGCGAAAATGGAACGTACGCTGAATTGCAAAACCATCGTAACGCACCGGAGTTGCGAATTGAAGCGAAGCAAAGAAAAAATTTTCATTGCCTACTTCCTATCAGGCATCCAGCTTAGTCAGTGTAGCAGGCTGTTAACGCTTGAGGTCATAGCGATGGCGAGGGAGTGATGGTATTAGCTATGATTCTAAGCGACATGAGCGATTTGCGGTGTGAGCGGGAGGCGGAGCCTCCAAGGCAGTGCGTTCCCAGGCAGGAGCCTGGGAACGAGTTTTAACGGAGCCTGGGAACGAGTGTTATTCAAGGCTTTCCGATTTAAGTGCGATGGAGTTCAGGGCCGAGCGTCGGCCAAATAGCCAAAAAAGTGCCGGGTGCACGAAGAAATCGAGCAACGTCGAGCTAATCACGCCACCTAGAATGACGGTGGCCACAGGGTACAAAATCTCTTTTCCGGGCTGACCAGCGGCCAATACTAACGGTACCAAGCCAATACCTGCTGTCAGCGCGGTCATTAGAACAGGCGCCAAGCGTTCAAGTCCTGCTCGAACGATCATTTCGCGGCTAAATGTCTCCCCTTCATATTTGACCAAATGCAAATAGTGCTGAAGCAACAGGATTCCATTCCGCGAAGCAATGCCGCCCAACGAAATAAAACCAACCATGCTGGCGATGGTAAGGTTTTGGCCGGTGATCACGATTGCAGCAACCGAGCCAATGAAGGCCATGGGGATAGCCGCCATAACTTGCAGTGATAGGTTGATGCTCCGAAACATCGTAAACAAAGTCAAGAATACACCTAGCAAGGCAAGTCCAAACAAACCAAGGATTGCTCGCGATGCCTTTTGTTGACTTTCGAATTGCCCGCTGAACTCAAAATAGTAACCTGCCGGCAAGTTCGCACTGACGGTTTTCAGCTTGGATTGGATTTCTTCGACGACTTCGACAAGTCCTCGATCAGCCGTATTGCACTGGATGACGATGCGACGCCGAATCTTTTCCCGCTGGATGGAGTTGGGGCCACTCGATTGAGAAATCCTGGCCAGCGATTCCAAGGGCACCATGCCTCCGTTTGGTAACTCCACCGGCAGTCGCCGCATTACATCAAAGTTTTCCCGTGCATCATCCTTAAGTCGAACGACCAAATCAAAGGTGCGTTGACCTTGCATTACTTCCGAGACGACTTGACCATTCATGGCTGTTTCGATCAGCCTATTCAATACGTTTACGGTTAGTCCGACCGCGAGAAGTCTCTCGCGATCGTATTCGATTTTGATTTGGGGAATCAGCGTTTGTTGCTCGATGATTAGATCGCGCACTCCGCGGACCTGTTGCATGAGTCCTTTTACCTCGCCAGCCTTTCGTCTCAAGAGCTCAAGGTCATCGCCATATAGCTTGACTCCAATTTGCGCTTTGACACCGGACAGCATGTGCGAAATCAAATGAGAGATCGGTTGCTCGACAGCAAACACGATGCCGGGTATTTCCTGTAGATCCTTGCGGATTTGATCGAGCTGCTGTTCACGCGATCGCGACGAAAGTGGATCTAGGTCAATTATGTACTCGCTGGCAGTGACCGGTTCAGCGTGCTCATCGAGTTCTGCCCGGCCGGTACGTCGAACAAAATTCAAGATGTCTCGGTTACCAACCAGCGATTGCTCAACAGACTGGTTAATAGAAATCGTAGTTGCGAGTGAATTGCCGGGTGGAAGCAATACGTTGAGTTGGATCGCTCCTTCGTTAAACGGCGGCAGGAAGTCACGGTCCAATCGAGACACGGCCCAAGCTGCGACCGCGACCATCATGAGAACCGCCACAATATTAAAAACGGGAAATCGCAAGCTAAAGCGAATGACATGCGCCGCAACTGCCTTCAGAAGCCTCAATAGAATCCCGTCCGCGTCACGCGCAACAGATTTCGAGGATGGCAAGAGCCAATAAGAAAGTACCGGAGTGACAGTGAGTGAGACCACCAGCGACGAGAGTATCGAAACGACGTACGCTACGCCAAGCGGACTAAAAAGCCTTCCCTCCACCCCAGACAACGCAAAAAGCGGCAAGAAAACTAGGCAGACAATGATCGTGCTAAACACAATCGAGTTCCGAACTTCTAGGCTTGCCGCGTATACAACCCGCAACGGTGACTTAGGCTCTGCAAGGCTTGCGTTCTCTTTGAGTCGCCGAAAAATATTTTCAACATCAACGATTGCGTCGTCAACGAGTTCTCCGATTGCAACAGCCAAACCGCCCAGGGTCATCGTGTTGATCGACAGTCCAAACCAATGAAACACGAGGACCGTCATCAATAGCGAGAGGGGTATTGCGGTTAGCGAAATAAAAGTTGTTCGAAAATTCATGAGAAACAGAAACAGAACGATGACAACTAGGACGCCTCCATCGCGAAGTGCCACCATGACGTTTTCAATCGCACGATCGATGAAGTGCTCTTGTGCATATAGGGGTTCGATTCGAATGCTGTTGGAAAGAGATGGTTTGACTTCTTGGATAGCAGCCTTTATTCGATTGGAGATGTCGCGCGTGTCCGCACCGAGTTGCTTACTGACGGTCAGTACAACTGCTGGGCCACCACTAAACCTATCCTTACTTTCTCGGACAAAAGCGGATGCATCCCCTCGTTTCAATTGGGATGCCTCAACGACGTTGG
>JANLUJ010000497.1:0-6268 GCA_031363425.1 Pirellula sp. | reverse complement strand
GGCGCTTAAGCAACTTGGGGACAGCATAGATTGGGCCGATACCCATTTCATCCGGTTCGCATCCCGCTACTGCAAAACCGCGAAAGACGACCTTGGCTTTGATTCCCAGAGCATCGGCACGCGCACGTTCCATGAGCAATGTCGCCGATGCCCCATCGGACATTTGAGACGCGTTCCCAGCCGTCACACTTCCCTGTCCGCTGTTCGGATCGAAATACGGCTTGAGCGCGGCAAGGCCTTCGAGTGTAGTATCCGCTCGATTGCATTCGTCGCGTTCAAGCAAATGATCCTCTTGGCCCGCGATCGCGCCAGTCTTCTTATCCAATATGGCCCGGGTAACTTGCATTGGCGCGAGCTCTTCGGTGATGTAGCCAGCGTGCTGAGCCTTCGCCGTTCGCAACTGGCTAGACAATGCGTATTGGTCCTGAACCTCTCGACTGATCTTGTATCGTTTAGCAACTATTTCTGCTGTGTCCCCCATCACCATGTAGATCCCGGGCTTGTGCTCAAGGACCCACGGATTGACTGACTTCTTGGGATCGATTTGCAGGTTGTACATGGCCGTGATGCTCTCAACGCCGCCACCGATGCACGCGTTGGCCCCTTCGTGGACGATTTCGTGAGCGGCCATAGCAATCGCTTGTAGGCCCGACGAACAAAAGCGATTCAATGTGATGCCTGCAACGCTGGACGGTAATCCAGCACGAATGGCGGCGACCCGAGCCACGTTCATCCCTTGCGGACCGTTTGGATCGGCGCAACCCATCACCACGTCCTCGATTTCTGCAGCATCGAGCTGCGGCGTTTTCCGCAGCACGTCCTTAATGCAGTGGGCCGCTTGATCGTCAGGCCGAGTCATATTCAACGAGCCTCGGAACGACTTGGCTAAAGGTGTACGGGAACTGGCGACGACGACAGCTTCTCTCATTGGTTCTTTCTCCAGGATTCAAATTGCAGGTAACAAATTAGCGAGTCTGGCCAAGTCGGTCTCATAGCGACGATAGGCAAGTAAAAAAAGTGGAATCGAAAGTAGGCCAGCTTGCGCGGTGATTAGGATACCCCATGTAAAGCTGCTCAAGTATCCAGTCAGCCATGCTGCGATGACCGAACCCAGTGATGCGCCAAAAATGTTTAAGCCAATCATGAGCAGGGCGATGGTCGTAGCCCTGAGCCGAATGGGGCTCAACTCCTGAACCGTGGCAAGAACAGGTCCATACATGATGGTTACCATGATCGCTGCAATGCAGTTGCATGCGCCAAGGCCAAATAAATAATCACCTGGCAGAAACCGATAAACGATCGCAAAGGGCGCAATGGCAATCTGCGCAACAACAATCGCCAGCACTCGGCCGCCATTGCTTCGCCTGTTCAGCAAGTCTCCGAGCCAGCCACCGAGTACATTGCCGACGGAGCCGCCGATGAGCAACATGCAACCCAGAAAGATCGGCGCACCGGATTTGGTAAAGCCGCGCTCTGCATTTAGCCACGAGGAATCAAGCCAAGTCGCACCAACACCGATGTTGATGATCACGGCACCCATCATCGTCATCGCCAAGGCCGGTGTTCGACGAATCGCTCCCCAAGTCTCGGTGAGCGAAGACCAAAAAGAGCGCCTTTCAGATTCCGTGGTCTTGCATACAAGTGGTTCTGGATCCGTCGCCCCGCGTCGCGGATCTTTTACCATCATCAGCACCAAAACCATCGCTAGGCCGATCAGTCCAAGTCCGAAGAAACAACCACGCCACCCAATCCATGGGATTGGCCAAAGCAGATTGGCAATGATCAACGAAAGGCCTGCCCCAATGGGAACGCCTAGATAGTAAAGTCCAGAAGCCAACGATCGCTTATGTGGATGAAAAACATCTGCCAGCATGGCAACGGCCGCCGGCGTTAAGGTCGCTTCGCCAAAGGCGACGAATATTCGAGCGAAAGCCAATTGCCAAAAGTCTTGGGCCAAACCACTCGCCGCCGTCGCGCCACTCCAAATGAGTAGCCCCAACGCAATCAATCGAGGACGATGCTTCCTATCCGCCAACGTGCCCAAATAAAGACCGGCAACGGAATACACAATGGAAAAGGAATAACCGGCTAACAGCTGGTTTTGAAGGACGGTCAGATGCAACTGAGGATCGTCGCGAAGCGGGATTTGCAAGCTGGTTATCAATTGTCGATCGACGAAGTTGATGACATTGAGTGACGTGAGCAACGCCAAAAGCTGCCAACCCGATGGCAATGCCGATTCCTGGCTTGAAGTCGACATCGCGTTGACACCATCCTACATTAGTTACAAATCGAACCATACCGAGCCTCAATTTACCGACCGGACGGTAGGTTCGCAAGTCATAGTAGAACAGTTGTCTCAACTGTTCATCGCTGCGTTTCCAACTGGATTTCCGCTGCGGATTGTCAAGCGCGGATCTGCTATTGGGTAGATGTTGAACTCACGCCAGAGCAGTTGAGGACAACGTTGAGGACAACTGCTCTACTTTGGTAGAACAGTTTTAGTAGAACAGTTGTCTCAACTGTTCCTGTTGGCATTTCAACTATCGTCCGTTAATATCCTTTCTATGAATACTGTAGATAATTGGATTCAACCCGTTCACTTGGTAGGAAAGTACGCCTACCTAGAACCACTGTCAGCGGCACATGAAGATGGTCTAAAGAAAGCCGTGCTGGACGGGGAACTCTGGAAGCTTTGGTACACCTCTATTCCATCGCCAGATGAAATGCGAGACGAAATCAAGAATCGATTAGAAAAACAGTCGAATGGCACATTGCTCCCATTCACGGTTTTCGATGCAATGAGGAAAATCGTTGGCATGACGACGTATCTGAACATAGAAGCGCTGCATAGGCGTCTTGAGATTGGCTTTACTTGGACCGCGCTCAGCGCCCAGCGTGGGCCGATCAACACCGAATGCAAATTGATGTTGCTTAAGCATGCATTCGAAACGTTGGGTTGCGTTGCCGTCGAGTTCCGAACGCACTTTATCAACCGACAAAGCCGTCGCGCGATCGAACGACTAGGTGCAAAGCTTGACGGTATTCTTCGCAATCACCGGCAAATGAAAAACGGCACAATGCGAGATACTTGCGTTTACAGTATCATCGCCAACGAATGGCCCACCGTTAATGCGCATCTGCAATGGCAACTCGACAAACCTCGTTGATTGAGACGCCACTCAGTTATTCTTGCAATGAACTCCGCGACCTATCTGGAGCAAACCAAATGGCGATCGTCCCAAGCCCATATATCATCGCGCAAATCGTACCAACCTGCGGATAGTCGCCACTCAACGCTGTGAAAAGCCAGCCCGCGATGAGTACTCCGGCGGCAGTTGCGAACCTGCCCGAATTGAAGGCGAGGCCGCTCCCGGTCGCTCGCACTGTGGTTGGAAACAACTCGGGTAAATAGACGGCGAGCCATCCGAAGAACAATGTTGCGACCAGCCCCTGCGCAAACACGATTGGGTGGAATGATGGCTGCAGCGGGGCCGTCCACTGGAACATGGCTATGGTCAACGCTGTTGCTGAAAGGCTGATCAGAAAGTAACTTCGACGCCTGCCGAGCCAGCTTGCCAATTGGGCCCCAACGAAACTCCCAATCGTCGCCCCCAATGCCCACCAGCCCTGTGTCGACGCCTTGTATCCAGCATTGGTCGCGCCGGCAATGGAGTCAGCCCAAGGTATCATCCACTTGCTTGCCGCCCAAGCTCCGACCATCGGAATCGAACTGATCACAATCGCAATCAACGTAATAGGCAATAGGGACGGGGCGACGAGATCTCTAAAAGGAGTCGCTTGGCGCGTCGATCTACCTCGCGATGCCAACCAAGTCGGGGACTCCGGCAAAGCAACCAGCACTAGCACACCCAATAATGCCGGAGCACCCGCAATTTGAAATACCCAATGCCATGAGTCGGGCGTAATGGGCCACAAGCGAGCAAGCTGTGACAACATCAAGATTCCGGCATTAAGCCCTGCGCTCATAACGCCGGATACCAGCGGCCGAGATGCACTCGACCAGCACTCCGAGACGAGAGTGATACCGTTGGGCCAAACACCTCCCACGCCAAGACCGACGAGGAACCGCAGAACAAGCATCTGCTCCTGAGTCTTTGCCCAGGCCCCAAAGGCAGCGAAGACCGAATAGAACAGGATGCTGATCCCCATCGCTCGAGTCCGTCCGATTCGATCTCCCAAGTTGCCTAAAACGATTCCACCAACCGCTGCCCCGAAAAGCAGCGCAGCCGTGAACCTTGCGAACCACTCGCCCCCTAAGGTCGGCGTGTAGGCTTCACCAAGCAAACTCTTCGACACGGACAGAGAGGCAACAGGCATCAGTCCGAGCTCCACTCCATCAAAAACAAGTCCTAGAAATGCTGCCGTCAACACGGCAGCTTTTGCAGTTGGCGAAAGAGTTTCACTACTCATCTTCTCGCCCTTGATACACGGTGATAATCGAACAGTTGTCTAGTTCACCATAACCGTTCGATTCAGCTTGTTCAAGAAGATCGCGATGCGTCATCGATAGCGGAAGTTCAAGTCCAGCGGCTGTCGCAGAACTCAGTATGATTCGCACGTCTTTTAGATGTTGAGACAACTTGGCTTGCACGCTAAAGTCTTTTGTAAGCATCTTGTGTCCTTTCATATCCATCGCGCGAGAATAGGCTGCACTACCGCGAAGCACCTCCAATGCCGCGGCCGGATTCACGCCAATCGCCTTCGCATACGCGAGCCCTTCTGCCAGTGCGACTCGATTCAGGCCCAGCACTAAGTTGGTTACCAACTTCATTCGCGAAGCGCTACCGCTTTCTCCCGTGCGAAATACCGATTTACCTAGAACCGGCCAAAGGTCGGAGCAGGCTTCAAAAGATGCCGAGTCTCCGCCCACCATCACCATCGCTTCGCCTCGGCGAGTTTGTTCACTCGAGCCCGAGATAGGGGCGTCCAAATAATGAACTCCGAATGTGGCAAGCCGTTTGCCCAAGGCAATACAGTCGTCGGGCTCGCCGGTTGTCGTATCGACTAGGATTTGCGATGCACGAAGTCCCGATTGCATCAACTCGATCACTTCGGCAACAATGTCGCTTGAATACAGACTGATGATCACACGCGCGCAATCTCGGATTGGATTGTCGCTCCAAACAGCACCGAGTTTAAGAAGTGGATCGGCTTTCTCCGGGGAGCGGTTCCAGACTGAAACAGAGTAGCCATACTCGAGCAATCGTGCGGTAATGGCCGTACCCATGAGCCCCAATCCAATAACACCGATCGGTTGTTTCGCTTCGTTAGGCTGCACGTTGAATCTTCAGGTAGAGAACAAAACTTCAGGCAAAGTGAACCGTAGCATGGCCCCCTGGGCCGTGCAATCTCAACCCAGTCACATTCTACCGCTTTCGTCGTCAGCTCGGTGTAACCACAGAGGCACGAGGCACACAGAGAAATTGTAGATGATGGCGAACCAATTCTCTGCGTTCCTCGTGTCTCAGTGGTCCAATCTGATGGTACGTTAAACAATCGAGATGGCGGAATTGGGACCACACGGGGAATCACGGTGGGGACCACCGTGCCACATTGATTACTTCTGCATTCGATTCCGACTCACCACGCTTTGTTCCGTTTCGTTACAATGAGCATCCTTGAAGAGCTCACTAACCTTCGCTCCCCTATCTTGTACCTTGCAATGCCCTCTCCTATCTCCCTCGGTCTCGACTTTGGCACCGAATCCGTACGCGCAATACTCATCGATGCAACCGGTAAGCAGCGATCGATTGCAACCAGCGACTATGTTCATGGACAGATCACGGAACGGCTGCCTGGGAATACGGAATCCTTGCCGCCGAGATATGCACTGCAATCGCCTGGCGACTGGATCGATTCAGCGGCCAAGGCAACCCGCGAGGCAATCGACGGTGCAGGAATCTCTTCGGGCGAGGTTGTTGGGATAGGTGTCGATTTCACTAGTTGCACGATGCTTCCCACGACTCGCGATGGCAAGCCGCTTTGCGAGCTCGAAGCGTTCAAGCACGTACCTCTGGCTTGGCCCAAACTTTGGAAGCATCACGGCGCCCTCGATCAAACGGAACGCTTGAACCGAATCGCGAAGCAACGCAACGAGTCTTTTTTAAGGCGCTACGGTGGCGCGATCGGCTTGGAATGGTTTTTTCCAAAAATGCTCGAGACGATTGAAAATGCGCCCCAAATCGCTGCTGCCGCCGAAGTTTGGTTGGAAGCAGGCGATTGGTTTGTCTTTGGTTCCGAGACG
>JANLUJ010000462.1:0-4489 GCA_031363425.1 Pirellula sp. | reverse complement strand
CAATTCATTGTCTCCATGCCATCGATGACTCGACCGAAGACAGTGTAGTTGCCATCTAGATGGGACATCGGTAAAAATGCGAAATAGATTTGTGAGCTGCCTGTCTCGGATTGGATCTTTCCCGCTTCATCGGATCCAAGTGCCATTGCAATCGAACCACGGAAGTGATCTCGATGATTCGGGAGTTTTGCTTCACCCGGAATCGTGTAACCTGCATCCCCGGTTCCATCACCCTTCTCGCAACCTGTTTGCGCACAAAGGTGTTTTTCTACGCGAAAGAATGCCTTTCGATTGTAAAATCCTCGTTCAACCAAATAGATAAAGCTCTTTACTGTTTCTGGAGCTGTATCTTCGAACAACTCCATCACCAATCTCCCTTTCGAAGTGACGAATTCGACGCGCGGGTTGTCGTTCCTTTCGGCCTCCTGCTGACGAAAAGCGAGTTCCCGCTCCCACTTAGCCCGTTCGCTGCCAATCTCCCCAGTAAACCATGGCTTCGATTCTTTTTCAGAATGAAAGGCTTCGGATCGAATCAAGCACTGTTCGGTAAAGTCGAAATCGGAGTTGGCATAAGCGATAAGCGAAGCGGCTCGAAGAACGTTTTCCTTTTCGAATTTCTTTGAGTTGACGATGGATTTGGCCGCTTCCAACCACCCATCCATCCGATCCAATTCCACATCGGACAACATCATCTCAGACAAGGATTCGCCAATCGTAATGTACTTGTCTGGATCACTTGCAAACGTCTCGCCAGCAGCCTTCAGCCAACTCGCTTTGGCGCTGAAGCCATTGTGCATCGCTTGTTGCCAATCCTGATTGATTTGATCTTTGAAAGACTGGGGAAACTGCGATGCTAAATGAAAGTCCATTTGGACTTGATTGAGATCTACAGCTGCTTTTCGAAATCCCTCGAAGGCCGCTTGGTACTTTTTTCCAATTTCGGAATCGTCGTTGGCTGGCAATAGCCCAAAGTTTTTCTGCCGTTTCAAGGCGATTTCGTTTTGCATCTCAAAGACTCTTTGCTTTTCCGCTGCTCGTTCCTCAGGGGTTTGCTTTTTCCGCAATGAGGCCTCCTGGGATGAAGTCTGGTCCGCTCGCCAGGCAAATAAGCTCACAACTGCTGACAGAATGAGGAAAAAGGACTGCGTACGGTTTGTTTTGGTTGGCATGTTGGCATACTCTTTAACGATGAAGGCTGCTCCAAAGGGAGAAATCAGCACGAATCACAACTCTATTGGACAAAATTCACATTGGAAACGACCACTCTCAGGATCATCGCTGGCAACTTGCGAACTCGCAAGATTCAATTTGCAGTCGACCCGAGGACGCGACCTATGAAAGATCGGACTCGAGAGGCTGTCATGAGCTTGCTCGGTGGTACGTTTGTTGACGCGATTGCGTTCGATTTATTTGGCGGAACGGGGGTCTTGGCGTTTGAAACCGTCTCGCGCGGTGCCGCCCAAGGCGTCGTTTTTGAAATCTTGAAGTCGGCCGCTCGAGAGATTCAAACCAACGCCAAATCGCTTGGGATCTCGGACTCGGTCGAAGTTGTCCAAACGGACGTCCTAGATTGGTCCAAAGGCCTGCCAGGGAACTGCGCGAGATTTACAAAGAACCCCGACCAAATCTGGGTGGTTTTCTGTTGCCCTCCCTATTCGATGTGGGAGTCCAACGGAATGCAATTGCTGTCGATGCTGGAACATTGGTGGCTCGCCGCACCACCGGGCTCTCTTTTTGCCGTCGAGCTCGAGGAAGCCACCCCGACTAAGTACCTTCCAATGCAAGCGGACTGGGACCTACGGGTTTACAAACCGGCACGAATGGCGGTAGCCGAAAAAGGCACCTCTGAAGTAGTTTCCAAAGGGTAGAAAAAAAGCTGCCATTGCCCGGACTGCTAATGTCGTCTCGGTTGCGGTAGCATCACCACGGTTTCGAAGACCTTAACGCTTGTAACTAGTGCTTTGCCGCAACACTTAACTTCCGGGCGCCGCGAATCGCAATTTCAGCTTGCTTTTCGTGCTGGTGCACGTATAGTTCCCCATTCGGAGAGCCCACAAGCCGTAGCCTGATTCAATGCGGAAATTTGGGCTTGCGGATTGATCTTTTTAGGTCTCCATCAATGGTTAGTTGAGCAATCTGCACGGTATTTCAACATGAGCACTGTCGAACTTAGGACTACCAAGAATCCCCGTCTTGATTCAACGGCACATCAAGGTCAAACGATTTCACTCGTAACTTCAACAAGAAGCTTGAACGCGATTCCTGCATCTGCATGGTGGACTATGTTCGCTTGTAGCTCAATTGCCTTTGCAACCAGTTGCTACCTTGCATGGGCGGCCTTTACTTCCTCGGCCGTTGCTGGCTGCGGCGGTGGGAGCGTGTTCGATTGCAGCCACGTTCTTCACAGTCGATGGTCGACGGTATTGACAATTCCCGTGAGTGTTCCTGCCATTGTCACCCACACGCTTATTCTCACGATGTTAATGGCGAAATCCATTTCTCCTCGATTGCAACAAATCCGGTGGGCGATCATCGGATTTGCTTCGTTGACCGCCTCTGCAGCGGCTGTTTGGTTCATCGGAATACAAGTTTTCTGGATTGAGCATTTGTGTTCGTATTGCCTTGTTGCACATGCGAGTGCACTCATCCTGGTCGGCGTCTTCCTTTGGAATCGCCCCATCCGCATTCAGACTTTGGCGTGGACCGCAGGGGCCGCTACGATCGCTGTTGCTGGTTTAATTCTAATGCAGACAACTAGTGCCGCCCCACAAACCCATGAGCTCATAAACCATCCAAATTCATTCGAAAGCAATGGAGCTGCTAACGAGGACGAAGCGACTTTGTTCGATGCGCCAGCATCCGCGCCCAAACCACATGCATCCTATCTTGGAAACGTACTTTCTGGCCGCCTCTCGTTGCTAATGAATTCGTCAATGCTTTTGAACTGCGGACTCACGGTCGATGCCGACGACCCAAAGGTGCGTTCAGTGCAAGTTTTGAGCAGTGTTAAACTCGAAACGCACTCTTGGCCACTTCTTGGCAAACCCGACGCGGAACTCGTATTCGTCGAACTGTTCGATTACACCTGCGAACATTGCCAACGAACGCACAAGGCAATCGAAGGAGCTCGTCAAAAACTGGGCGATCGATTAGCAATTATCGCTCTACCGGTTCCACTCGATATCAAGTGCAATTCAACCGTCAAATCGACAGACGCCAACCACTTGGAAGCCTGTGCGATTGCAAAGCTAGCAATCGCCGTTTGGTACGTTGACCACGACAAGTTCAATGAGTTTCACAACTATCTATTCGATAAGAAACCAACTCACGCGGTAGCATTATCAAAAGCCAAGGAATTGGTTGACGCGGAAAAATTAACCACCACGCTAAATGGCTCTGTCCCGAGCGAGTACGTTTCTAAGCATATATCGCTTTACCAAAAAGCGGGTGCTGGCACGATTCCCAAGCTGATGTTTCCCAAGACCACTTCGGTAGGTGCCATCGAGTCGACGGATCTAATGATTCAACTAATCGAGCAACACTTGCGTTAACTGCACACGGCCCTGGCCAAGCTACGAGCGAATCTCAGTCTCGACTGCTTCTTATTGTCGCAATTCCTAAAAGGCTAGCATTGAAATGCCTTTATCTCAATGAGTTGATTCGTCGATAGATCTACGGGAGCGACTCTGTTTTTCGTTTGGAGTTTATATTATGCGAGTTTTCAAGCTGCTATTTGCTATCAGTCTACTCGGCGTTTTGAACCAAGAGGTCGATGGCCAAGAGGATTATTCTCCCAGACCTTATGGTTCAGGTGTTGCTAGTGAACCTTTCGTAGGGGATTCCCAGTTCGTTTTCACATCCACTCCGAGTTATCAACCTGCGACCACTCTAGAGGAGCTCTCGCTTCGCCTTAATGCTCTGGAAACCAAAGAGAACCTGACAGAGTCCGAACTCAAGAAGCTAGCCGATGCAAAGAAGCCGGTGGCTGATAAACCAAAGTATCCGAACGTTGCAATCAGCGGCGTGTTTCAAGCGGACGCAGTTAGCTTTAGCCAGCTTGAATCAAGTCGGCAAGCATATGGATCGGTCGAAAGCGGCGCTGACTTTCGACGAGCACGGTTAGGTGCCAAGGGTGCCGTTTCCGATCGCATGGATTATTTCATGCAGATGGATTTTGGCTTCTTCGGGCGACCGACCTTCACCGATGTATGGGCCGACTTCAAAGAGGTGGGGCCGTTGGGAACCGTACGCGTGGGACAATGGAAGCAACCGTTCGGACTAGAAGTCGTTAGCAGCTTTCGCTACACGACGTTCATGGAGCGCTCGTCACTGTTTCAAGCGTTCACACCATTTCGTCATATTGGTATTGGGTTCTACAACAACTCCAATGACCTCAATTGGACATGGGCTGCTTCGTATTTTCGAACCGGACAGGACCAATTCGCGGGCTCGCTAAGTACGGATGGAGGAAACGGCGGCGCCGGTCGAC
>JANLUJ010000460.1:0-8493 GCA_031363425.1 Pirellula sp. | reverse complement strand
TGGCCTCACGCATGGCATAAGTCAACATTCGCGGCATCATCCAACCCTTGATGGCAATCATCGCAGCAGCCAATGCCAATGAACGCAAATTGACGACATTCGTTCCGTCTTCTTGAATCTCGGGATGGGCTATGCCGTATGCGATTCCCAAAATCACGCCCTGAAGTGCAACTGCGTAAATACACCCCTTCAGCCTACCTGTTCCCAATAGAAAAAAGTTGAGCAAAACAACGAGCACCAGCATCGAATCGATGACTTCCAGGTTCATCGCTTTGTCACCAATAGAAGAAAGCCAAAGGCAGCCGTTACACCTGCAGCCGTAAGAATTTGCGGAACTTTACTCAATCTCAATCTTGCCATCACCGACTCGACAATCCCTAACGCGACTGCGATTCCGATCAAACCGAAAAGAAATGCAAGCCATGCCACCCATGGGTTACTTAGTTCCATCGGGTTGACCAGTCGAACTCCCAAGGCCGCAAACACAAATAGCTTCAGTGCCGATGCGACTTGAATTGCCGCTAGCATCGGTCCGCTATGATCGAGAACGATTACTTCGTGGATCATTGTCAGCTCCAAATGGGTATTCGGGTCGTCAAATGGAATGCGGCAGTTTTCCGCTAATATCAGCAGGCACCAACTTGCGAATACAAGCAACAATGGTGTCATGGCCGCGCCAGCCCCCGATGAAAAAGCACCGTTGAAGATTTCTGCCATTCGTAGCGAGTCGGATACTTTTGCCAAGACCAAGAAACAAATAAAAAGCGTTGGCTCCGCAAAACATGCGAAGGTCACTTCGCGAGATACCCCCATTCCCTCAAATGCAGATCCCGTGTCCAGCGCCGATAGGACCAAGAAGAACCGCCCTAACGCCAAGACATAGGCGAACAACAAGACATCCCCTGTAAAGGAAATCGGCGCCCAAGCCTGTCCCAGAGGAATTAGCATCGCTGCGACCATGGTGGTAACCAAGCTAGCTACGGGGCCAAATCGAAAGAGCCATGTTGTTGTGGTACTTTGGACTGTCCCTTTCCGCATCAATCGCAAAACATCAAAATAGGGCTGCAACAATGGCGGACCTTGTCGTCCACCGAAAAACGCCTTTGTGCGATTGATGACTCCCTGCAACAGTAACGGCAATGCGACGATCACAGCGACATGCAACAACGACAATAGCATGATTGTAACTCTCACTGCCAAAAGAGAAGAAGAAACACAAGCATCGAAAAGATATACAGCAAATATGCCTGCACGCTTCCTCGTTGCACGATTCGCAACCAAAACAAAAGACTTCCCAAACTCAGAACGATAGGCATAACTGCTCGCTCGAGAACAACTTCCGGAACGTGACTCTTGAAGCCTACCGAGTTTGGGAAAAAGCCATTAAGAGTTGATCGATGAATCTTCAGTTGCAATGGCCAAGCCAAAAGCTCCACCAGAAACTGGGCAATAGATGATGCCGTGTATTGCATTCGAGCGGTTGGGGCCGTGTAGCCACAGCCCCACGTTTCGGTCCAACCCAAACCATTTTTCGCAATTCGTCGTTGCATCATCAGCGTGCAAAAAAACAATGCCGCTAGCAATAGAAACGCAGCAATACGGAGTTCTCCAAACGGCGCAACTTTCTCCAAAGCGAAATCGGCTTGTGTCCCCCGTTGCGTCCAAACGGCCAATGTTGCGTCCAGCATGGGCGAAACCAGCGAAGGCGCCAAACCGATGGTGATACAGCAGGCTGACAACACCAACATTGGTATGCACATCGTCCAGCCAGACTCTTGAATCGAATGCGGTAACTCTTGTCGGCTGGTGCCAAGAAATACGACGCCAAAAACCTTGACAAAACAGGCCAAGGCTAGCGCTCCCATCATTGCCATGATGGGCACGAGGAATGCTGCGGCTGCGAATTCCTGGCTACCCTTCATGCCGAGAGTGTTAAACAATCCTAGGTAGATTAAGAACTCACTAATAAAGCCATTCAGTGGTGGCAACCCGCAAATGGCGGTCGCTCCTAACAAAAAGAATCCGGCTGTCCAGGGCATACTCTTGGCTATGCCCCCCAAATGATCCATTTCACGAGTGTGTCGCGCGTGAATCACAGACCCCGCGCTCAGAAACAACAGCGACTTAAACAATGCATGATTCCAAACATGCAATAGGCACCCAGAAAGCCCAAGGACAACCCAAATAGGTTCGTCCATCGTTCGCCCAACCATTGCCAGGCCAAGGCCAATTACGATGATGCCAATATTCTCAATGCTATGGTAGGCCAACAGTCTTTTGATATCGTGTTGCCCAAGGGCATACCCGACTCCCAATACAGCGGAAACCGCTCCCAAGGCCAATAGCAATTCGCCCCACCATATCGGTGGATCAGGGAGAATCCAGGTCATGCGGACCATTCCATAAATTCCCGCCTTGATCAATACCCCGGACATGACCGCGGACACGTGACTAGGGGCCATAGCGTGTGCGCTAGGAAGCCAGAAATGAAGAGGCATCAGCCCCGCCTTAAGCCCAAAGCCAACCAGCGCGAGAATGAAGATCAAGGACGAAAAAACTGGTCCCAGAACATCGCTTGAAATAGGAACCAGATCGAAGTTTCCGGTGGCGCCATACAGCAACGCAAACATAGTAAAAAGACTCAACGTTGCCGCATGACTTGCTGCTAAGTAGAGCCAAGCCGCTTCGCATACCTCGACCTCCTCGTCTTGAGTGCCGACCAGGAAGAAGGCAGAAACGGCCATCCCCTCCCATCCAAACAAAAAAGTTACCGAATTGCGTGCTAAGACAAGCACGAGGAGCGATGCGGTCAATAGACCATAAAACACTCGCAACTTCCGACCGTCATGCGGATGGTCGGACTGTTTCCAATATTCGAGTCCGTAGACGGAGCCTAACATCGTCACCAAAAGTATTGGCATCAAAAAACAAGTCGAGATTGCATCCGCCGCCAAAATAAAGTCGGCATTAGGAATTGGAGTCGGCCATCGGATGATCTCGAACTCCTTCGTTCCCCAGAAGATCTCCCGAACACCCAACAAACCAAACATGCAGCCGAGCACCAGCATGATGTTCCCGATCCGTCCGCCCCAATTAGATTGACGTGTTATCGCTAGACCAGGCAATCCGCTTGTTGCAGAAAGAACAATTGCCCCTAGAACCATCTGACCGTGTTCTATCACCAGTGCCTCCTATCGAAACAGAAGCGTCATCGAACTCGGCTGTTCATTCTCGTTCGGTGCAAGCGCTGCACGCAATAGTGCAATAACAATTATTCGCGAATAGATGCGAATAGAAACATTACAAAACCATAATATTATAATCGTCTCGAAAACTACTCTTCAATCCGTGTCGTCTTCGCGGATAGAACCAGAAGCGCCGAAATGGCAACTAGGCAGAATCCAATCGACGAGCAAAGCCCCCACTGCAATCCAAAGGCCTGGCTTACGACTCCAATCGTCCACGGTCCCAAGGCTCCTCCCAATCCACCGAAAGTAAAGAAGATCCCAAGGGTTGTGCCCACATTTTCTTTATGCATTCCTGTTACAACGGCCGTGATCGTGGGGAATACAATCGAAAAGAATGCTCCCGAAATCGGCAAAGCAAGAATCAGAACATTCGATCCAAAGAACCCAACAATCAAACAAATCATCCCGCCAAGCAAGGCAACTCCTACGACTCTGAGATACCCAAGTTTTTCGACAACGAAACTGCCAAAGAATCGTCCTAGAATGATCATCGCGAAGAAACCCGAAAGGTAAAAAGAGCTCTGGGCAACCGTTTGATCGCGAACCTGTTGCAGATATTCCATTAGCCAAGCACCTACACCCAATTCAACCGCAACGTAGGAAGTTATTAGCAAATAGTACCAGCTCATTTGCCCGGCGAAAACGACGCGAAGAATCTTGCCCCAGTTCCGTTGAGTCGTCCATTTTGATTTCGCTGCTTCGCCGCCCGGCGAAAAAACAAATGCAATGGCTAGTATTCCGGCCAACAGGACCACGGACAGAAAAATGCCTTGCCAATGTATTCCCAAGTTGACCAGCCATGCGACATACAACGGGACCAAAAAAGAGCCCGTCCCATGAAAAGTCGCCAACAAGTTGAGATAGCGTCCAGGATTATCGGGATGCAACTCTACGATTAGTCCGTTCGCGCCCACTTCGATCGCTCCCAACCCCAAGCCTATGACGCTCATTAGCATCATCAAGACGATCAACGAGTTAACCAGACTAACCCCGACAATTCCGGCACACAAGAACAAGCCTGCGAGTAGAAGTACCCTTCGATTTCCAAACAAGTCTGCGAAAATTCCGGTAATTAATGTTGCAACGATAAAGCCGACGTAGGCTCCAAAAAAAAGCGCCCCACCTTGGCTAAGACTGAAATGCTCCGTTCGAAGCAGTTCCGGCAGGATAGGCCCCTTCAAATTGTCGATGAATCCAAATGCAAAGAAAGCCAGGAAACAACCTGCAGTCAAGAGCGTCCTAGAACTTCGCATCGTTCGGCAATCCTGGGCGGAGTAGTAGTTATCGAGATCCATCCACATCGACGCAGTAACTCTCGCCATGCATCGTTGACATCATACTCAGATCGCACTTAAGATGTCAGACCTCACAAACGAGCTTCGTCTCGCGGCAGATCTCTCCAATTCCGTGGGCTAGTAACAATGCGATTTTTGATTCCTTTTATTTTATTTGTATCGACCAATGCGATTGTGTTGTCAGCCGAGTTGTCGCAACTGGTCGTCTCAGACAACCATCGATTTCTCCAAACGGTAGAAGGAAAGCCATTTTTCTGGTTGGGAGATACCGCATGGGAACTATTCCATCGATTGAACCGCGAGGATGCGATTCGATATCTGGATGATCGCGCCAAGAACGGTTACACAGTCATTCAAGCAGTCGCATTAGCCGAATTGGATGGTCTCAATAGTCCCAACGCATACGGTCAAAGACCACTCTTGGACAACGACCCTACCAAGCCAGACGTAAAACCAGGGCCTGACAACGACTATTGGGATCATGTCGATTTCATTGTTGCCGAAGCCAACAAAAGGGGCATCTATGTGGGCTTCTTACCAACTTGGGGTGACAAGTGGATCAAGAAGTGGGGCCAGGGGCCGGAAGTTTTTACACCAATGAACGCAGCCGTTTACGGGCAGTGGATCGGAGAACGCTACAAGGACGCAGGTCTGATTTGGATTCTTGGCGGCGATCGGCCGGTAGAGACAGATACTCAGAAAGAAATCATTCGAGCGATGGCTCGCGGTCTCCGATTAGGTGACAAAGCCAAGCATTTAATGACCTTCCATCCGACCGGAGGAGCGGGATCCAGTCAACACTTCCACAACGACGATTGGCTCGATTTCAACATGCGGCAGAACGGGCACACCGCTGAGTTCACGGGGCGCTACGACGCAACCAAAGCCGACTACGAGCGGCAGCCAACCAAGCCAGTCTTGGACGGCGAGCCGATCTATGAAGACCACCCCGTTTCGTTTGATGCGAAGAAGTTCGGGCACTCGATTGCCAGCGACGTGCGACGTCCGATGTATTGGAACCTATTTACCGGCGCTTTTGGCCACACCTATGGCCATCATTCTGTTTGGCAGATGTGGACAACGGATAAACCAGGAGTCAACAACCCATTGATGCCCTGGACAGAAGCAATACTTCAGAAGGGCGCTGTTCAAATGCAATACGGTCGCGCTCTGATGGAGTCACGTCCATTTTTAACACGAATTCCCGATCAAGAGATCTTGATTACGGACAGAGTCGCTACAAGTGTCCCAGGGGCTGGACGGTATCAATTTGTCGCCACGCGAGATGCCGAAGGAACCTATGCGATGGTTTACGCTCCAGTGGGTCGAGCATTCAAGGTGAAGATGAGCGCGATTCGCGGGCCGCGCGTCAAGGCATGGTGGTTCAATCCTCGGGATGGAATTGCGGACGCAATTGGAGAATTTGCGAACACCGGCGAGAAAGAATTTATGCCGCCCGATCCAGGTGAAATGCTTGACTGGGTGCTTGTTTTAGACGACGCTTCTAAAAACTACATGGCGCCAGGACAACGCAAATGATAAACCACTTCAGAAATAGATATTCGGAGTAGCCCATGTTCCGTGTTTCAAAAAGGTCCTCTCGATTGATCCAACGATTCAGTTCGATTTGTTTGATGGTGGCTTTCGCCGCCGATGGCGTTCTATTTGGCCAAGAGTCACCAATCATTCGCTCTGAGTTTATTTATGAAGAAGCGCTGTTCCCAAGTTGTCATGCATCGACGATCGTTGAGACGTCCGATGGTACGCTGCTAACAGCTTGGTTCGGCGGCCAGTACGAAAAGCATCCTGGCGTGGGAATTTGGGTGTCTAGCTGGGCGAACAATGCTTGGACGTCGCCCATCGAAGTTGCTAACGGCGTCCAATACACAAAGGTTGACGGAACGATTGTCCGGCATCCAACTTGGAACCCCGTGCTTTTTCAACCCAAGAGCGGGCCTTTGCTATTGTTCTTCAAAGCCGGTCCAAGTCCACAAACATGGTGGGGCCTACTTACAACATCAAATGACAATGGCAAGACATGGACTATTCCTCGTCGACTGCCAGAGGGGATCCTAGGGCCTATCAAAAACAAACCGATCGAGTTAGACAACGGCGTTATGGTTTGTCCCAGCAGTACGGAAACACCTGACACCGATTTATGGCGAGTTCACATGGAACTGACATCGGATCATGGACTTACATGGCGTAGAACGGAACCGCTCAACGACGGCAAAAAATTTGGCGCGATTCAGCCGAGCTTGATGAAGTTGGGTCAAATCGAACTCTTGGCAGTCGGTCGAACTGGACAAAATACTGTATTTCAAATGCGATCCAATGATGGCGGAAGCACGTGGAGCGAGATGCTTGCCAGTTCGTTGCCAAATCCAGACTCGGGAGTCGACGCGGTTAGTTTGAACGATTCTCGACACTTGCTGGTCTACAACCATGTCTCCGTACAACCTGGCACCGAAGGCGCAAGGTCACCATTGAATGTCGCGATATCAAACGATGGAGTTGCATGGAAGTCCGCATTAAAACTCGAGGACACACCCAAGGCGGAGTTCAGCTATCCCGCTATCATTCAAACTCGCGATGGACTTGTGCACATCACCTACACATGGAATCGAAAGAGGATTCGACATGTTGTGGTAGATCCTAAGAAAATTCAACCGGTCGATTTCCAACAAGGAAATTGGCCAAAATAGGATAAATCGTGTCACAATGGTATGCGATGCCTCGGCGTCTATATGTCCAAGTCGTTTAACGGCAAGCCGAAGGCGTCGCGGAAACCACACACCGTCGCCTAGGGCCTGGGGTTTAGCCGGGTAGGCCCCGGCTTAACCCGGCTTAGGCGATCGCAAAATATGTACAAGTCGGGAGCCTGACAATTACTTCGTTTGAATTCGAGCAATTCATAGCTTCGATTGAGACTCGAATCATGCAGACGGTTTGGCGAGTGACTCGCAATCATGCCGATGCGGAGGATGCCGTTCAGGCTGCGCTGAGTACGGCTTGGCGACGAAAGGAAGTATTAGCAATCCATCCTAACCCGATGGCATTGATGTTGAAAATCTGCATCGATGCGTCATTGGATTTGGTAAAAAAGCGGCGATCTAGGCGCAGCACATTAGAAAGATATGTTCAAACATCAAATGGTTCCAATAAAGCTACGACCCCGTCGACCCATGCAGAAGGCGAAGAATCGATTGCAATCATTTTGTTTGAGATCCACCAGCTTCCGCGAAACCTTTCCGAGGCAATCTTGATGCGGCTCGTGAATGACTTGCCGTACAGCGAAATCGCTTCGGTTCTTGACTGCACCGAAGTGGCAGCTCGAAAGTATGTTCAGCGAGGCAGAGATCAATTGCAGGCTCGACTTCGTTGTCTGGACCTCAGTCAACTCACCGGAGATAATCGATGAACGACTGGGAAAACGGGCCCGAGTGGACAAAGTGGCAAAGCGAGTTGCAAGCGGAATTGCCGCTGGAGAGCGCACAAAAGTTGAGGGCTAGGATTCGTGAGTTCCATCAAAGCAATCAAATCAAAGTCGACTTGCCAACTGCAGATGCTGAATTTTTGGAAGGTACCAAGGTTCACATCATTTCCGAACGAGCGCCGCGTTGGCTTGGTTATGCAGGTGCGGCCATTGCCGTTTTGGCAACTTGTGTTGCCACCATTCTTTTTACAGGTCGACAGGAACGTGCTCCACTCAACACGAGCCTCATAGATCGAGGTGAGTACTTAACAAGCGTGAATCCACAGGCGTTCCCATCGATGATGGTTTCACTGACTAGCCCGAGAAACGCGATCCAAACATTTCCTAAGATTCGCAACGCCAGCTTTGAGGACCTTGAGTACCGACGTTACCAGACGGTGTCCCAATCGGTCCCGGGATGGATTTTTCCGTCTCGTTGCAAGGATGCAGGATATCGAGCGGAAGTGGATTCCAC
>JANLUJ010000429.1:0-3652 GCA_031363425.1 Pirellula sp. | reverse complement strand
GGTGGGCCAGAAGAAGCCGAACCGATGGGGATTGTATGACATGCATGGGAATGTTTGGGAGTGGTGTCAGGATTGGTATGGTGATCAAAATCCATCGGTTGAAGCGATCGACCCAACTGGGCCAAGCGGGGGCTCTTACCGTGTGATTCGTGGCGGCTCCTGGAACTACGCGGGATATCATTGCAGATCGGCGAACCGAAAACGGCGGGACCCGCCAAACCGCGAGAAAGGCTACTTCGGCTTCCGCGTCGCCATGAGCCTGCCGGTAAAGCAAGCGGAGGCTACATCATCCAAATGAGAGAAAACAATATGCGAGCGTTAGTTTTGATCATCGTCCTTTTGGTTGGCTGTCCGGCGTTTGGCCAGCAACTAAAGGAGATTACCAACAGCATTGGGATGAAGCTGGTGCTGATTCATCCTGGCTCATTCACGATGGGCTCGGCTGAGGAAGAGTCCGAAAGGAAGGATCGCGAGTTACGGCATGAAGTTACTTTAAGTAAGTCCTTCTATCTCGGTGTGTATGAGGTCACACAGGGGCAGTATGAGCATGTGAATGGAACCAATCCTAATCGCTCTAAGACTAATCCGCTTCCGTTGCAGAACGTCAGTTGGGAAGATGCGGTTGCTTTTTGTACGAAGCTATCAGAACTGCCAGAGGAGAAGGCTGCAGGCCGAGTTTATCGATTGCCGACAGAAGCAGAATGGGAATATGCATGCCGCGCCACTAGCGGCGCTGCGTATTCATTTGGTGACTCTGCGGACATGCTTGGGGATTTCGCTTGGTTCAATGAAGGTCCTATCTTAGCAACACTTCCAGTGGGTCTGAAAAAGGCCAACAGATGGGGTTTGTACGACATGCACGGAAATGTCTATGAGTGGTGCCATGATTGGTATGCTGATTATCCATCAAGTGAGGTGACGGATCCGCAGGGTCCTAGAATTGGTAGTGAACGCGTGTTCCGTGGTGGCTGTTCGAGCGACGTAGCGGCGAATTGCCGGTCTTCGTACCGCTACTCGATTGTCCCGACCTTTAGTTCGTACGAATTCGGCTTGCGCGTCGCCATGAGTGCGCCTGCCAAGCAACCAATGGCGGCTTCAGCCAAGTGAGGGAGAAAACGATATGCGAGCTTTAGTTTTGAGTATCATTCTTTTGTTTGTGTCCCCTGCGATAGGTCAGCAACCGAAGGCGATTACCAACAGCATCGGGATGAAGTTGGTGCTGATACTCCCTGGATCGTTCACGATGGGTTCGCCTATTGAAGAGGTGGGAAGACAAGATGAGACGCAACACCTGGTAACTATTAGCAATTGGTATTACCTGGGCGTTTATGAAGTGACCCAGGGAGAGTATGAAAAAATCACAGGAGAAAGTCCGAGCGGTTTCAAGGGAGCAAAGAAGCCTGTGGAAATAGTGAATTGGGACAATGCTGTATCATTTTGTAAGAAGTTGTCAGAAATACCGGAAGAGAAAGAGGCAGGACGGACGTACCGATTACCGACAGAAGCGGAATGGGAGTATGCTTGCCGAGCGGGTAGCAAGACTGCATATAGTTTTGGCGACTCTGACAAATTGCTTGAGGAGTGTGCATTGTTTGGGGAAGGTCGCGAAGGGCCGGAGGCAGTTGGCCAGAGGAAGCCGAATCGTTGGGGCTTGTATGACATGCACGGAAACGTCTGGGAGTGGTGCCAGGATTGGTTCATTAGTTATCCATCTAATGACGCTGCGGATCCGAAAGGGCCGTGGGTAGGCGAGCTCCGGGTCTCCCGTGGCGGGAGTTGGAAAAGCGACGCTGCGTCCTGCCGGTCGGCGGCTCGCAGATCGTATAACCCAAGGTTCAGTTTCCTCAACGGTGGCTTGCGCGTCGCCATGACTCTGCCTGCCAAACAACCGGAGGCGGCATCATCAAAGTAAGAGAGGGGATGGACGCTCACCAGCTTCAGTGTCCACATGTTTGTGCTAGAGCAAACCTGTTAACTAGTTTGTCGCAATCTCGCAGAATCCGACCAATCAACGACAGCACCCCTCTGTGGACGTTGACAGAGCAAATTCAGTCTTCCTCTACCGCTTCACCGCCCACAGTTTGGCAAGCCGAATCCGTCCCAATTCATCGCCGACCAACGTTTTCCCACGTCCACACATTGCCTGTGTTCATCCCTATGTCGTCATTCGAGATAGGGCTGCTTCCGAAGCCTGATCGTATTTCCGCGAACTGTTAGCAGCTAGTTAACAGTCCTAGGCGATTTCAGAAGCCGTTCGTTTTCAATCAGTCGAGAAATCTTCTCTATCCATCGCATGCGATTCAACTCCGATCAACGAATCGCCAGGGCTACGCCTACTTTGCTGTTAACTAAAACGCCTTTCAGTATTTAGGTTGCTTTCGGACCCCGGATGTCGCCAAAGCTGTTAACTAAAACTTTTGGCCGGATTGAGAGTCTGAGAGTTCGTCCGATTCGGGACAGAAAGCGGCTCAAAAAGGCGATCTGAGAAAAAACAGAGAGCGCTCTCAAAATCCGTCCAGATTTGCTAGACCAATGAAAATACTGTGAAAAAACGAAGAAAGCCGGGAGTGGATGCTCTCGGCTATCTTTGTTAACTAGTGTGGCGGGTTATTTCCGCGTTTTAATATCAGCTCCCCGAAAGCAACCCAAATACGTAAGGTTCTCTGTTTTCAAAAGCATCAAATCCCAGGAATATTTGAATATCGGCAATTTTATGTGTTCGAGACTCGTTCGATTTCGGACACCGGAAGCAACTCGTTTACTGAAAATGCGAAAGGACGATACTTGTCGTCTATCGCATCACCATGTGGAAGGTAAGAGGCATCGGCAGACGAAGGCGAGACTGCTCCGGTTTGGGGTGACCGGTGCGAGTTGGGAAGGAAGCCGCTCGCGCAGAACAATTCCGGATTGGCTTGCCCCGATCATCTCATCATTGACCTGAGACAACAGGCATGATCAACAAAGGGTCGCGATAAGGTTTACCTTCAAAGCCATGTTTGTGATCGCATCTTGACGAGCGGTCGCAAGAGTCCCGGAGCCCATGGGTGTCCTGCAATCGCTTACTTTCAATGCTTTGTCGTAAATCATCAAGTGAGATGCGGGAATACCGTCGGGCTATGTAAGCTTGATGATCGCCGCTTGATTGTGGCTGATCGCGTAGACCGTATCAGGCGAGTTTCCAAACACAAAATCGTGTACGTGGCTGCCGACTTTTTCTTGGGCGGCCAGCTTGCCGTCGTCCATCCGATAGATCGTGACAAACCCCGAATTATCGCCGCCGCCGGCCGCCAGCCATGCATCGCCCGGGCCGAAATGCAACGCTTCCACCAATCCTTTTAACTTGTTGTCTTCAATCTCATACAATCGAACGTTGTCTTGCCAACGGAAAACTTCGACGCGCGACGAACCTTATAAGTGGTCGATGTTGCCGACTTTGCCCATGCCACCGACCGCCAGCATCGCCGAATCGTTTGAAAAGGCGAGCGACCGGATTCCGCCGATCGAATGGCGTCGTGCTTTGGGGTCCCAAGTATACATGATTGGCGTTTCGAGTCGCGCCGCAATCTCGCCAGTGGCTAGATCTCGCACCAGCACGATCCCCGTCTTATCGCCAGTGGCCAACCAACGACCATCGCGCGAAATCGTGACGGCA
>JANLUJ010000412.1:0-9098 GCA_031363425.1 Pirellula sp. | reverse complement strand
CTGGAATCGCCTCGTTGCTCTTGTCCGCCTTTAGTCTTCTTTTGCCTCACACTCCCGCCAAAAAATCAACCGAAGGGGCCCAGAGTTTGGCTTGGCTTGAAGCGGTCAAGCTCTTGGCGCATCCTTTTGTTCTGGTATTGTGGATCGTGACCTTTGCAGATTCCTTTGTTCACAATTGCTACTTCAATTGGACCGGACGATTTTTGGGAGCGGCAAAAGAAGCCGGTGGAGTAGGTATCCCGGGAAACTGGATCATGCCCGTTATGAGCGTTGGCCAGTTAGCCGAAATCTTGACCATGTTTATCCTAGGCGTCACTCTAAAGACGTTAGGTTGGCGAACGACAATGATCGTTGGAATTCTCGGGCATGCTGCGCGTTTCGCAGTCTATGCCATGTTCCCGGATAACGCTGCCTTCATCATTGTGGTTCAAGTATTGCATGGTATTTGCTACGCGTTTTTCTTTGCAACGGTCTATATTTTCGTTGACGAGCATTTTCCAAAGGACGCCCGCAACAGTGCCCAGGGGCTGTTCAATGTGATGATCCTCGGAGTAGGAGCATTGGCAGCAAACTCGATATGCCCTTGGTTGCTAGAAAACATCTTTACCAAGGAGGGAGTTATTGATTTCCGTGGCCTTTTCCTAGTGCCATGTCTCATTGCAACCTTGGCTGCAATCGCGCTTGCGATCTTCTTTCATCCACCCAAGGTCAGTAGCAAGGAAATGTAGTCTGCAAACCGCGTTCTGAAACTCCTAAGCCGTGCGCAAGCGTCGGGTTCCTAATGACAGTTGCTGGCCTCACGATTCTCGGTACCGACACGGAAGTCGGTAAAACGTATGCGGCTTGTCGAATTATTGAGTCATTGGTCCGAGATGGTGTTGACGTGCGTGCCTACAAGCCGGTGGCGAGTGGCGCACCTACGCTTGAGCAATCCGACGGCTTTCAATTGTGGAAAGCTACCGGTCAGCGAGGCTCGATCGACGAAGTTAGCCCGCAACGATTCTTAGCACCACTTGCTCCTCCCATTGCCGCAGAATTGGAAGGCCGGCAGGTTTCGGATGCCTTGATCGTTGAAGGCGCCAGGTATTTGGCGGACCGTAGTGAACTTCTTTTGGTAGAGGGGGCTGGAGGGCTAATGTCACCCATTAGTTGGACGATGAACAACGCAATGCTTGCACTCGAATTCAATTTTCCCGTTGTATTGGTTTCGAAGAGTCGACTTGGCGTGGTTAATCAAGTTTTGACAACGTTGGTTGCAGCTAAGGCACTCGGAATTAAAGTCTGCTGCGTTGTATTGAATGAAATCCAAACCGTTGGGGAGAGCTCCACGGACAGCAACCTGCGAATGCTCAAAACATTTATCGATAGGTATCCTGATCCACCGAAGATGACGGTGCTCCGTAAAGATTCGCTGGACTTTACCCCCTTAATTGATTGGCAGGATTTGGCAGACTTGCCAATGCTCTAGGACGGTATATCAAGCAAGTGAACCATGGTATAACTTAGGCGAACTTCAGGAATCGTGTTACCGTAGCTTGGCCTCTGGCCAGAGTGCCATACGGCCCAGGGGGCCATGCTACAGAAGATTTCAGTCATCGCTTAAAGACTCATAAACAATTTGAAATAATGTCACTTCCGATCGTCATTTTGCCAACAGACGAAAAGTGGAGCTGCCACCAATGTGGAATTTGTTGTAGGGGTAGCTTAGTTCCCCTGGATGACGATGATGTTGCGAGGCTGCGAAGCCAAAAATGGAACGAACATTCGGACTATTGCAATACACCGATTATGGTGAGGAATCGCTCGTCGAGGAAAAGCTATCGCTTGGCGCAGCGAGTTGATGGCAGCTGTGTTTTCCTTAATGACAATGGGCTGTGCCGCATTCATTCGGAGCTAGGGTATGAGGCAAAACCGACCATTTGTCGCGTATTTCCCCTGCAGTTAGTACCTCGCAATGGAACGGCAGCCCTCACCATCCGTCGTGCTTGCCCATCGTCTGCAGCAGATAAGGGCATGGAATTAAGGGAGCATTTGCCCTTCGTTCAGCAAATGGTGCGCAGTGGACGGTTGTCTACAAAAGCCATCGACCCGCCGGCATTCAAAACGGGCGAGAACCGCGATTGGAAAATCATAGGGCTCGCACTCGAAAACGCTTCGCAATTGTTGCAGGACCAGCGTTACCCTCCCGTGCGACGATCGGTACATGCACTCCAATTTGTGAATTTGCTGTCCCAAGCCAAGACGAAGTCGATGGATTCAAAAAAGCTTTCTGAGTTGATTGAGACTCTAGCGCAGATCGTTCCCGAAGAGTCGAAACCTTTCTTTAGCGAACGTCGACCTCCGGCCGCATATGCGAACGTTCTTTTCCGTTCGATGGGCCTTGAGTTCGCCCGACTCCATCCTGGTTTTCACGCAAAGCCAACCTGGTCGCATCGAGTTCAATTAGCCCAAACTCTTCTTCGTTTAACCTTTGGGCGGGGGCGACTGCCAAACATGGAGCCCGCATTTCCACCTGCAAAATTGGAAGACCTTGAGCGTTCAATGGGACAATTGTCTCCTTCCGTGGACAATTCACTCGCTCGACTCATCGAAGCGACTTCGGCATCCTATCTATACGCGTTAGCGGACCGACGCGGCTGGTCAGTTGTTGACAGCATTCGAGGCCTAGCCGCTCTATTTCCAATTGGGCTTTGGCTATTGAGATGGTCCTCACATGGACGCATTCCAACTTCAGAGGACATGATCCAAATAGTCGTTGCTTTAGATCGAGGCCAGGGCTACGCGCCACTGACGGGGCAACGTCAACGCACGCGTCTTCATTTGCTTTCAACCTACGGCGAATTAGAACGTCTCGTCGTCTGGTATGCCCGTTAGGCGGTCGCCTAAGGCAACAACTACCAATCGTAACCCAACACGTGAGTGAGGGACCTGTGGAATCCCTCGCTTACGGTCTTACGGTTCGGGACACTTCAGGCTGCCGCCAATCCTTAGCCGGTTGTATCCCAACATCTCTTGGTCAGCTTGTTTTGATTTCGATAGTCCTAGGTGATGGCTTGGTTTGTTTGGGCAGGACAACATGCAGTACGCCGTTATTAAAATCCGCATCGATCTTTTCGATGTCCAGTTGTTTTGGCAATAGGATGGAACGCGAAAACGGTCCGTTGCTTCGTTCGACGCGAAGCGCAGAAAAACCTTCCGCCTGGGTTGGTGCGGTTCGAACACCACTAACCGCCAGGCGATCCTCCTGCATTTCCAATTTCACGGCATCTGGTTTTATACCAGGCAAGTCAACGTAGAGGTCGAATTGCTGTTCGGACTCGAAGATGTCAATCGCGGGCCGGAAGGTGGAAGTCGCCTCCGCGCTGTCGCACTTCTCGCCTTTGCATTCTCCTTGATTGAAAACTTGCCCAACGATAGTCTCCATATCGGATGCGAAGTCCTGTAGGGAAACGGGAAGTTGACGAATTGGGAATCTAAAATGAACCATGATTTGTTTCCTCTTGATTTGCGAGCTTGATTTTGCAAGTCTCTGCCAATGTGACAGAGCATCGTTTCTTGGATAATGTGATAAAAGCAATATCCGTGCCAATTACTTTAGGCGGCCTTGATTTAGCGAGCATGATCAAAGGCGGATCGGAATTTGGGCTACAATAGTCCGTCTGAAACCTCTCTCAACTCGCGATCAAAAACAAAAACAGTACCCATGCCACGATCATCCAATGGCTCCGACTCGGACATCCAATACCCAAAAATCAAATCAGATCGTAGCTTTGAATGGATGCTCGGAGTTTCGCTTGCCACGATTCTGTTTTCGGTCTTATTAGCGTGGTACGATGCGGGCCATCTAGCTGCTGTCATTGGGGCAATTGCAACGACGACTGCGGCATTGTCTGTTGCTCTCCATTCCAAAATGCGGACTTACTCCTTTGCAACGTGGGTCATTGGATTTGTAGTTGTAGGCCTTCTCTTCCCCAAGCTATTTCTTGAATTGGGCCCGATCAAAGGTGTGACTTTGCTTCCAGCGCTCATCCAAATTGCGATGTTTGGAATGGGTGCAACTCTTACGTTGGGTGATTTCGAGCGAATTCTACGAACGCCAAAACCAGTTGCGGTTGGTTTTATTCTTCAATTCTCCTGTATGCCGCTACTTGGTTGGTCGATTTCTAAAGTTCTGAATCTCCCGCCGGAGATCGCAGTCGGCGTGATCCTCGTTGGTTCCTGCCCTGGTGGAGTGGCCAGCAACGTTATTACGTATTTGGCAAAAGGCAATGTAGCTTTGTCAGTAACGATGACAGCGTGTACGACTCTTGCTGCGCCTGTCATGACGCCGCTAATGATGTACTTGTTAGCTGGCGAATCCATTCCGATCAATTATCTTGAAATGATGCGAAGCATCTTTATGACTGTCTTTGTTCCGGTTGTCGCCGGTTTGGTTTGCAATGCATTACTGACCAAATACCAATTGGCCACGAAGCGAGCAGAAAGATATTTGACGATGCTATCGATGCTGGCGATTTGTTTGGTCTGTGGCATCATCGCTTCCAATTCGGCCAGTGCTATTTTAAGTGCAGGCTATGTTCTCGTATTGGCAGTCTTTCTTCACAATAACTTGGGCTATCTGCTTGGATACTGGGGAGCCAAGATCGCTCGCTGCAATGAAGCCGACTCGCGAACCATTGCTATTGAAGTCGGATTGCAGAATGGTGGCATGGCGGCCGTATTGGCCACAACCGTGCTCCAAAAGTCCACGGCTGCCGTTGCGCCAGCGCTGTTTGGTCCGCTTATGAATGTCACGGGCTCTCTTCTGGCAGCTTGGTGGAGCAAGAGTGCACCACCGCCTATGGCTAATGCTCCGTCGCCTAAGGCTCAGGGTTAAACGAGTATTTCTGTATGTACTGCTTAACGTGGTACTTATTCTGAGTCGACTCGCTGGTCATGTAGCGAATCTTTCCAAAGATGGGACGTTCCGGGCCCCATGCCCGATCGTATCTTCCCAGTACCCAGAAGATGCCGCTGTATGAATTCGGATCTCGACCATCCAATGCATATTTGTTGTTGAGCTCGATCATAATCTTCAATGCCTCTCGAGGCGATTTCGTCCAGTGCAGGATCTTCTTGCCCCACAGCATTCGGAGATAGTTATGAATGCGGCCTTCGCGAACAAGTTGTGTTTGGGCGGCGTTCCAAAGCGGATCATGCGTTCGCGCCTGTTCAAATTGTGCAAGCTCATAGGTTGTCGGGCGATGGTCCGCTGAATGGTCGTTTAACGTTTTCTGAGCCCATTCTGGCAGCGTCTCAAATCGATCGTACTTGGGTTCGCGCCAACACATGTTAAATCCTATTTCACGCCAAGTCATGAGTTGGTCGATGAACGCCTCTGCGTTTGCACCCATATTCCAAAAACCATTCATTTTTCCATTTGGCTTCTCTAATCTTGATTGCGACCATTGGGTCGTCTTGGCGATTTGACCAAAGATCTCATGTGGACTCAAATGCCCGAAATGCAAATACGAAGAAAGGCAACTTGACCCAGCTTGTTCTGGTTCATTTCGAGCAACTGAATAATCCGCCAACCGATGATGAACGAATCGATGCAAAGCCCTGCCAGCTTCGCACTCGCCGCCACGCTCACTCGTTGCGGTTACGGCATGATCTATCGGTAAGGACGCCAGCGAAATCGTCGGCAGTTTTTTCAAGGCTTGCTGGGCGGACCATATTGGCCAACTGGAACTGATCTTGGACGGAAGGGATGCGAGTTTGGGTACAGTCAGGTTTTTCAGCGGATCCGCCTGCGGGAAATCCGGCATCTCTTGAAAAACCTGCTTCTGCATATACCGACGATAGGAATGAGCGACCGTAAAGGTCCGATCGGTGCAACGCATTGGCACAATTGTGTTGCTATCGACTAACTCGATTGCGCACGGCAACTTGCGAGCGATTTTGTGGTACATAGCAGGATGAAAGAAACAGGGAAAATCGTCAGCGACGATCAGGCTGGCATGCGAAGCCAATTCATGGAGCAATCCACTACCTTGGCTAACCGACGTTTCCAAGTATGCCACGTACATGGCGTTGGTCGACTGGATTGCGATTGCATTGTCCTGCATTCCATCCAGCATGAACTGATGAAATCGATCGCTTGCCCAACGGTAGTTGCAACGGATTGCCTCGAAAATCACTAAGGGCTTGCGAAGTTGATTGGCTAACTCAACAGCTCTCTGCAACGCAAAATTGAACCGAGTTCTTCGATAAGCCGTCATCCAATACAAAACGTAACAACCCGACGAAGCAATGGGCCATTGATTGAGGGTTCGAACGCGATTCGAGGGTACGACAGTAGATCTCAATGTTTGAACTCAAGGCTTTGCTAGTAATCCGCGAAATTAGATCTCCCGTTGCACTTTCATGGTAACAGCTCGTAAAGGGCGAAGGCAGGAGAGCCAGGCGGATTAGGCAACTTCTAGAAATCGATTTTGACAAACAAAACGAATTTAACGACTCGGATCTGCCGATCAAATAAACTCTACATGGGGGCATCCCCGTTTTTTTCTTTTTGTCGATACTGCCCATCTACGAGAGAACGTCCGGATGATCTATCGAGTTTCGAATCGAATCTTGTGTCAAGCGACTTTGCGACCACTGATAATTTTTGCGGGCATCGTTTGTATTGCCTCATTTTCCGTTTCCAATGCTCAAGCCGATCAGTGGGGGCAGAAGCTCTTTGCGGAAACGCATCATCACTTTGGCACTGTCAGTCGCAATGCAAAAACCGAGCACTCGTTCGTCATTGAAAACTGCTTCGAAGAAGAAGTACACATCGTTGCAGTTCGAAGCAGTTGTGGATGCACCAAGCCAGTCTTGACCAAAAACACGCTCAAGTCTTGGGAAAAAGGTGAGGTGATCGCCCAATTCAATACGCGCTCGTTTATTGGGACGAAGACAGCCGAAATCATCGTCGTAATTGATCGGCCGTATTACGCCGAAGTGAAACTGACAGTTGGCGGGACAATCCGTTCCGATGTGGTTGTCGAACCGGGTGAAGTGCGCTTCGGTGACGTTGAGTTGGGGGCCAAAAAAGTAGTGGATCTAAAAATCTCTTATGCGGGCCGACGCGATTGGAAAATCTCGGACATTCGCGGAAACAGCGAGAATATTGAAGTGCGTTTGGATCCAGTCCAAAGGAATGGCACGCTCACCAACTACCTGTTGCACATCACGCTGACAGACAAAGCTCCTGTTGGGGATTTGGTTGACGAGTTGATTGTTGTGACCAACGATGAAAAGAATGAGCAATTCACTTTGCCTATCAATGCGCGCGTTATCCCGCCCGTCTCGATCTCCCCAACTTTTGTGGCCTTGGGAGATGTAGGAAAAGGTAAATCGATTCAAAATCGGTTGATTGTGCGTTCGAGGAAACCGTTCTCGATCACAGGCGTCGATTGCCTTGACGATCGATTCGAATTCAACTTGCCGGAGGGTGCAAAGACGCTCCACATCGTTCCATTCACATTCAAAGGCAAATTGTTGGACGACAAAGATTCGGGATCGCTCAAACAAAAGATCACCGTAAAGACTTCGCTCGGCGACGACATGTCAGCCGAAGTTATTGTAGCAGGCCGTGTGGTGCACTAGCCACCATAACCACTGTATCTCTTTAGGCCTCGGCGATAGATAATTTGCGACAAAACAAAGAAGAAGATAGTCCAGGCGATCAACATTCCCATGTCGATTGCTAACTGGGCACCTTGAACTTTCCCGAGAAAAACCGCGGCTGGAAAGTAGGCAAGGTACTTGATCGGCAGGAGGCCAACGATCGTCCGAAAGGGCTCTCCCAAAATATCTAAGGGAAACATGTGTCCCGATAAAAAAAACTGAAAGAGCATGTAGACGAAAAGCAGCGAAGAAACCTCCAGCATCCAAAAACCGACTAAGCCAATGCAGGCCTCAAGATAGAACCCCATCGCAAAACTTAGGAACAACGACGCCACAAACGCGGAGAGCGTGAATGGGTCCGGCCAACCCTGCGTAAAGTAGCTGCGACAAAGAAAGAAAACCAAAGCAAAGGGAAAAGTCGCAACGGTATAGTACGCAATCTTGTGGGCCACACGCGACCAAAAGAGAAATGAGATCAAATCCACTGGCTGCACCAAGAACTTCTTGATCTCACCATCTCGGATTTTGACTGCGATACTGGATGACAATCCGGGCATGGACGAAAACGCTCTCCCCACCATCGTGAGCAGATAATACGCCACCATATCTTGGAAGGAATAGCCGGACAGCCGAGCTGCGTTGGGGTCTTCGGGATTGATGGCTTGAAAAATTGCCCACCACAAAAAGATCTGCGTGATGATTGGTAGGAAACGCATCAACGTCCCGAGAACAAAATCACCTCGATATGCAAGTCTTTCCTCCAAGGCAATTCGCAAAATCATCCAGCGAGTTTTGATGGCTTCTATGGCTACCTTTTTCAACCAGTGAGAATCACTCATGATTTGTTGGCCGACGCAGATTTGTCGCTTGATAACTCAGCCCGAACATAGTTGTTGCCATTGTCCTTTGAGACGTGGGTAAAGAGTTTTGCGATCGTCTCTTCCAGCGGAGGGTCTTCGACAGCAATGTCGTCGATTTGATAGTTGCTTAGAATTTCCCCGAGCGACTGGGAAACTTCGGACCGGGGGCATCGAAACGAAACGCGTGGCATGGCGATCTTTTCCAATTTCCCATACTGATCGAGACCTGCGTCGGACTGCCCGATTGCCAGTTGCAAAGTAATGATCTTGTCCCCAGAAAAACTGTCGACGATTCCACTTAGCGAGCCGTCGTATTGGATTTGCCCCTGAGCGATGACGACTACACGTTTGCAAAGGGCTGCAATGTCCTTCATGTAGTGGCTTGTTAGCAAAATCGTGATGCCTCGTTCCGCTTGGTAGTATTTCAAGAATTGTTGGATATTGTGTTGAGCGATGACATCCAGCCCGATCGTTGGTTCATCGAGGAATAAGACTTCAGGACGATGGAGCAAGGCTGCGATCAGCTCCATCTTCATTCGTTCTCCAAGCGATAGCTCGCGGACAGGTCTCCCAAGGAGCTCTTGA
>JANLUJ010000349.1:0-3203 GCA_031363425.1 Pirellula sp. | reverse complement strand
GGACGTAATCATCGACATACGTGCCGTTCGCGGCGAAGCGAAGGATGCGATTGTTCCCCGCGCTAAGAACGTACATCAGTCCGTCCGGGCCAAACTTAACATCTTGAGGGGAGGCAATCCCTGCACTCGCCGCGACGCCTACGTAGGCACCGTTCTGGGCGTTGTACTTGAGGATCTGGTTAGAGCCGGAACTCGATATGTATAGGTAGGATCCGGTCGGGTCGAAAGTCAGTGATCTGGGTCCTGACAATCCGCCGGAACCGGGTGCGATGAATGTTCCCATCGAATCGCCGGTAGTGCCGTTGTAACGCACCACCCCAGCGCTACTGAAGCCGACGTAGAGGTTCCCATCGGGGCCGAATGATTGAATGTTTGGGCCAACCGTGCCAGTGTCGACAAACACGCTCACGAAGGCGCCGGTACTCGCATTGAACCGGAGCACTTTGTTTCTGTACTCACTGGCCACGTAGAGATAATCGCCGTGGAATAGTGGGTCTCGCGTTCCAGGAGTAAGTCCGTCCTCGACAAAGTGATCGATGAACGCGCCGGTCGTGCCGTTATAACGGTCAACGCCGCCCTCACCGGGCCCCGATCCGGTTGACGTGTACAGATTGCCGTCCGGTCCGAACGTCAAACTGGCCTGGAAGCTGTTGCCAGGGATCCCCTCGACGAAGGCTCCGCGATAATGGGGCGTGTGGTCGCCTTCGAGGGCCGACGCTTCGCCGATGGACAACTGGCGAGTGCTGTCGTCATCCGCGATCGTGACGACGCCGGTGCCGGTATCGATTGTGGCCCCGACACTGGGATTGCTCAACTGCACCGCGAATGTCTCGCTGGCGTCGGCCTCAAGGTCGTCCTGCGTGGCTAGTAGAATTCGCCGCGTCGTCTGGCCCGGCTTGAACGTAACAGTTCCGGACTGGGCGAAGTAGTCAGTACTTGCAAGGGCAGTGCCGTCCGTCGTCGCATAATTCACGCTCACCAATTCTAAACTGGCGGCGGACAAACTTACCACCACGCCGCGGTCGTAGCGCACGACCGAGTTGTAACCCGAGCAGCTGATGAGGAGGGCACCTTGGGCGTCAAAAGTCAGCCCCATGGGCTCGTGAAGGGTTGGGGACACGGCGTTGACGAGCAGGTCGCCGAGGAAGTTGCCCTGTGCGTCGTAGCGATGAACGCCCTGGCCCGAGTCACCCACGTAGAGCCGGCCGTCCGGATCGAAGACCATACCGCGGCCGTAGGCGAGGTTACCACGGCCGCCGGGGACGAACGTGTCAATGAAGGCGCCTGTCGTGCCGTTGTAACGGAGAATTCCCACGATTTGGCTGCCATCAACGTAGAGGTTCCCGTCGGGGCCGAAGATGGCATGAATCGGTTCTGACAGACCTCCGCTGTACGACGCGACGAACGTCGCCCCGGATTGACCCGGGGCCGGCAGCGGTGTGCCCGGCGAACTGGCCAAGGGACCTTGATAGCGCAGAATCGCGTTCGTGCCCCTGTTTGGGACATAGAGGTTCCCGTCGGAGCCGAACGTCACCGACCTAGGGTAGTTGAGCCCGCCTGAACCGGCAGAGACGAAAACTTGGATGAACGCGCCGGTGGTGCCGTTATACTCAAGGACTTGGTTTGTTCCGCCGCTCGCAACGTACAGGTTGCCATCGGGCCCAAAGGCCATCCCGAAAGCGCCTGGGTTCGACAGTCCACCCGCGCCTGAGGTCACGAACGTGTCTATGAAGGCGCCGGTGGTGCCGTTGTAGCGTAGAACGGCGCTGGCGCTGGCACTTTTCGAGGCGACGTACAAATTGCCGTCCGACCCCAGGATACTGTGCGACGGTGAGGAAAGTCCTCCGCTTCCGGCTGTCACAAACGCACTCGGACTGCCGATTTCGTTGATTGTCACGTTCGACACGGATAGAGAGGCAAAAAGCTGTCGAGCCTCCAATTGCTCTATTCGAAGAGGTCGTTCATTGCGGATCTGCGGGCGTGATGCAGACCGAGACAGTTGATTTCGTAAACGTTTCATGGATTGATCCTGTTCCCCGGTCTGCGATAAACTAGGAACCATCCCTCCAACACGCAGACCGTGCGTCGGAGAATTGGAGAGGTCGGTGAGGAATTTACTTGGCCGTAGTGCCTCACCGACCGATTTAATATTCGTTTCAACAGTGCTTTCTTCCGAAGATGGCTCTCGACCTTGCCCCAACACTTTGCGAGTGTCTGCAAGCGAGCTCGTGATCGTGCGCAGCAGTTCGTTGCTCCGATCATGCGGACCAATACGATCCACTAACTTTTGCAATCGATCGCGAGATTGTGTCAGCATCGACATGCCTTCGGTCGCTTGTCCTTGTGCAACTACGATCGCACCGAGATTCTGCTGGGCAGCGGCCATTCCTACTTCGTACTCGAGCATGTCGGGATACTCCAATTGAAGTTGTTCCCACAATCGTAGCGCCGAGTCGCAGGTCTCATGGGCCATGCCTAACTCATCGAGTTCCTTGAGAGTGTGCGACAGCTTGGTCAGCGAATTCGCTAGATGGGATTTGACCTCGGGCGATTCCGGATGCCGTTTCGCATAAGCACTCAAGATCCGTATCGACTCTTCACAATGCTCCCGGGCATCGGATAAGCGTGGGGAGAGTTTTTCTAATGTGTCGGCCAGAGACCGATGGCTTTGTGCCCATTGAATATGAGCCTTCTTGGATTCGGGTTGCTCTTTGGCAAGTTGTTCCAGCAAGCCGATCGCGAGTTCATGGAACGGGATGGCTTGTTCTGCTTGATCCCATGCAAAGCGGTTGGCTAAGTTCTGATAGCCCAGGCTCAAATACTCTCGGTAGAGAGTTTGGTACGGGAAGCGATCGGCTAACTCTTGCCAGATTTCGATCGCTCGCTCGAGCATTTCGCGGCCGTCTATTTCCTGTGTGCCGACGCCTACATTGGTATAGCTTTGCGCCAGTTCCAAATGCAACAGGTCATTATCAGGATGCTCGGAGGCAAGTTGTTGACGCAACGCAAGTGCATGTTGTTCGTATTCGAGCGATTCGCTACTGGCTCCGCGAGTGCGGTAGTGATCTGCTAAGTTGACGAGAACCTTGGCCAAGCTCTGGCGGTAGTCAATCTTTGCTGTATTATCGGCGGACAATTGATCGAAGAGCTTGGCGGATTCTTCGAAGGAAGCAAGGGATTCATCGAATCTTCCCAAGTCTCGC
>JANLUJ010000406.1:0-2291 GCA_031363425.1 Pirellula sp. | reverse complement strand
GGTCGGTTAGCACAACGTAAGCAGGTAGATTGTCGGCTTCGCTACCTAACGCATACGTCAACCACGCACCCAAAGTGGGACGACCACCAGTAATGCGTCCGTTGTGCAATGAGTAGATCGACTGGCCATGATTGTTGACGCCTGTCTGCATAGATCGAACCAATGTAATATCGTCGGCTATGGTCCCAAGTTGGGGTAGCAACTCACTCAACTCAAGACCCGACTCACCATGCCGAAACCATTTCCAAGGTCCATTCCAAAGCTTGGCGGAGGACTCCGCTGCGTTATCGTATTTGATGTCGCCTGGAAAATTCTGCAGATGGCGTTTCGCAAGCTCTGGCTTTCGATCGCAAAGATCAATATGCGAAGGTCCGCCTTGCATGAATAGCGAGATCATCGCCTTGCACCGCGGCCGATGTGGCGGTGCCTTGGGAATGAGGTCAAAGACTTTTTGTTGAAGAATCGGCTTGTCCGGCTCTGCTCGCGCTTCGCGTGACAACAAATAGGAGAGTGCGATCGAAGAAAGTCCGAATCCCTGTGACGCTAAAAAATGCCGTCGCGATGCATCAATATCGGATAAATTCTTTCCATTTGCGTTTTCTGCGGTCGGTTCGACTCTCATCGGTTCAGTCCACATACAAGAAACGGTTCGAAGAAAAGAATGCTTGACACAAGAGCGACAATGCTTGCAGTTCTGGCGATGCCGAAGCGATTGCTTTGTCATTCGGCTTGGCGTTGGCTGCAACGTTCGCCGCGACTTGCTGAAAGTGTTTTCGTTGATTGTCCAATAGAGTGACGCCGGCTAGCAGTTCATCTTCATCGGGCGGAGTACCAAACGCTAATGTCCATGCGCGTGCCACCTGTCCGGTGGGCTCACTCCCCACGTCACGCAATACCCGACTTGCAAATCGTTCTGCCAAGGTCAAGATAACTTCGTTGTTCATCATCAGAAGCGATTGAGGAGCAACCGTTGATGAAGTCCTACGATCGCAATTGGGGCTTACCCCAGCTAGGTCAAATGGCTCGAGCATTCCCAGGGGCATGGATCTACGAACTTGGATGTAGATGCCGCGTCGGTACTTTTCAGGCGTATCGTCACCCTTGGTCACCATGATGCCATTGCCATCTCGCATTGCTGAGCCAACGATGAATTGTCCCACTTCGTCAGGGTTCACCGGAGACGCCGGTCCAAACATCACCGGTGTACGCATACCGGAGACCTCTAACATGGCGTCGCGAATCGCTTCGGCCTCAAGTCGTCGCACCGACATCCGACCTAACCATCGGTTTTCGGAATCGGCGTCTCGTTCAGAGCGACCTGACGTCTGCTGGTAAGCTTCTGAAGTTACAATCAAGCGATGCATTGACTTCAAACTCCAATCTCTACGAACGAATTCATCGGCAAGCCAATCGAGAAGCTGAGGATGACTTGCAGGTTCGCCCAATCGTCCGAAATCGGCTGGCGTTGGCACAATACCACGCCCGAAGTGATGCATCCAAATGCGGTTGATGATCGTTCTGGCAAAGAGAGGATGTTGGCCATTGGTTAAGTGTCTGGCAAAGGCCAATCTGCGACCGGTGGTTGGGACTTGTGGATCATCATCGGGCAAGCTGCAAGCGGGCAATATGCTAAGGTCGCCCGGTGCGACTTCATCCCTAGGTTGTTGAATATCGCCACGCGAAAATCGATAAGTAACCGGCTTGTTTCCAGGGACCTCCGTTAAGCAGGCAATGAAATTATCCGGAGGCCGATTCGCTTTCTCGGCAGCTAAAAGATCTTCAAACTTCTTATTGTGGTCTGCGATGCGTTTGGGTTCGTACAGGATTGCGCTGCCGCCATCCACATTCAATCGAGGGTAGTCCTTGAGAAGCTGTTGGTGAGTCGGGGTTCGTTTGTCAGCTGCGATTGCCTTGGCTTCGCGAGCGATGGTTTGTTGTTCCGAATCGAGCGTTACGACGACATTTTCAAAAATATCGTTGACAATTGCCTTGAGTGCTTCCGATCGTTGTTTGTTAATCTCTTGAATAGCTTTGTCGACCTGTTCGGCGGCGACTTGTTGGTCCGTCGTCCATAAGCTGATTTGCCTTGCTGAGTGATCGCGCCAGTTCTTCCAATCGAGCGCAGGCTCAAAGATGGCGCGAAGGCGATGGTAATCATGATGCGATATCGGATCGTAGCGATGCGAATGGCATTGCGCGCAACCAACCGTCATCCCCAACATCGAAGTAGATGTGATCTTGATCGTCTCTGCCAACACATCATTGCGGGCGACGTTTTGATCCCCGATGTC
>JANLUJ010000355.1:0-5949 GCA_031363425.1 Pirellula sp. | reverse complement strand
CGGTTTCCCAGGCAAACACGGTTGTCGCGGCTAGCGCCCGCGGCTCAATTTGAACAAAGTGAGTGCCATTGGGCTTCTGCCTCCGGCGTTCGCAAACTAAGGAGGCATTTCGGCGAGGCGGAGCCTCGCTTGCATTGAGTTACCAGGCAGAGCCTGGAAACTAGATTGCACAGTGCAACAAAACTTGCAATCCGTGGCACTTGCTTAGCGAATAGCCAATTACCAATACCTTTCAACAACAACATGTCCTGGATTGGACTTCTTGTGCCGGAGCATTCCCCGATCTTTTAATAGTGCCTCTACATCGTCTAGCATCTGAGGGTTTCCGCACATCATCACCACACTGTTCGAGGGTGCCAACGCGTTTTCGGCTTTGCTCTCTAAAGAGCCATTTTCGATTGCCGTTGTGATTCGACCCGAAATTGAACCGGGCACCTCTGCCCTGGAAACGACAGCGATTGAATGGAAGCGGCTAGCAAACTGTTCTTTTACCTTTGCAAGCTCCTCCAGGTAAGCAAGATCCGTCGCGAAACGAACTCCGTGCACTAAAACGACATTCTTGTGGCGTTGCCAAATCGTCTCCTCTCGCAACATAGCAATGTAAGGAGCCAAGCCGGTTCCCGTCGCTAAAAGCCAAATCGTCTCAGCTTCCGGCGTATGAGACAGCGTAAAACCTCCAGTTGCCTTTGCAGATACGTCAATCGGGTCACCCTCTTTCAACGCCCATAGTCGTGGCGTCAGTTCTCCGCCGTCCACTTTTACAATGAAGAATTCCAATGTGTCGGAATGCGGTGATGCAACCGAATAGGGGCGATGCAAGTGTTTGTCCGGCAATTGCATGCCAACTTGAAGGAACTGCCCGGACTCAAACTGCCCAACCCCCGGACAACGAATCGACAAAGTAAACAATCCGTCGGACCAAACATGCTTGCTTGCAATCGTGCCGGAGATCCACTGGAGTGCCATAGACCAAAGTTCCTTGCGGTGGGAGAGGAATCAAATTGCGAAGTAAGTATGTTATCGAATTTCCGATGTCCACTAGAGGACGGACTGCACTGCCAAACATTTTTGCCGGAAATTTTTTTGGTTCCATCCGCATTGACCAGACGTGTCCAGACCGTGGCGATCATGGAAGCAACCGAATTGAACTTGGCCGAAGCCAAACACATCGCATGCAACCTTTGAACTCGCGAGAACTGGAATATGACCACCATTACATCTCCAACGACTCCACAATATGTTCAGCAAGCCTTTAACTGGGAAGACCTTGAAGCCAATCCTGTCGTATCAAAAGCACAAGCTGCAATCGCTTCCACGGCAAACAGCTTTTCACGGTCTACCCGCGGTAGTCAGCCACTGACAGTCTCAACGTTTTCCACCAGCACTTCAGTACGACGGGGTCGATGCGAACACGTCGGAGGAGTTCTCGCCTCAGTCCTCGAACGCTACGGAATCGGCCTCGACCAACTAATTGCCGAAATCGATGGATTGAAGTAGTTGTTCCTGGGATTCAAATCAGAGATTCAGCAATCAAACGCAGTCCAGCCACGCAGGTATGCTTGCCCGCGCAGCCTTAAGGCAGCAATGACCAAGTGCTCGCATGAGACTTGTGCCATCCGTATATTCTAGCCGAATTGTAGCCAAGAAGCCCGAACGAACCGCACCACAAGGGATGCGGGATTCCAAAATACCGCAGGCTGACCTACGTGCTATTGCAACGGATGCCTTCTTGCCATATCGAGAAAGAGCTCATAACGCGCCTTCATTTCAACAATGCTATCTCCGCCGAATTTTTCGATAAAGGCCGCCGCAACTTCAAATGCAACAACATGCTCCACTATGATTGCGGCGGCGGAGATCGCGCACACATCGCTTCGTTCATAGCTCGCTCGATGTGGCTCCTTGTCCAACATGCGAATCGAGTCCAGCGGTTTTCGAAGAGTGCTAATCGGCTTTTTTGCAGCCCGAATGATGAGCGACTGACCATTGGTCATCCCACCTTCAAGCCCTCCGGCATTGTTGGAGGGGCGGGTGTAACCAAGATTGGGTAGATGGCTCTGAGTTGCGTCGTAATGAATGGGATCATGAACCCTCGATCCTTGTGTACGAGCCGCTTCGAAGCCCATCCCAATTTCGACCCCTTTGATGGCTTGCACAGCCATCACCGCCTGGGCAAGCTTGCCATCCAGCTTCCGATCCCATTGAGCGTGAGTGCCCAATCCAAATGGCAAGCCATCGACTCGTACCTCGACTATTCCACCGAGTGTATCACCCTCCTCTGCCATTCGATCAATGTACTGTTCTGCTTCACGATCTCTAGACGGATCCACAGAGTAGATGCTACTCTTTTCTCGCGTCTTTCGGACATCATTCAGTTTTTGCTGAAGCGACTCGCCGCGTCCAATTGGCATGGCTCCAAGCTCCAAAACGTAGCCAATTGTTTCGATCCCAAACTCAGAAAGTAGCTGCCTCGCTAGTGCTCCTGCCGCAACTCGGACGGCCGATTCCCTCGCGCTCGACCGCTCTAGCACTCCACGAATGGACCCAAGGTATTTTATCGAGCCAGTCAGATCCGCGTGACCCGGTCTCGGGCGTTCCAGTTCCTTAAGCCGCTCCAATTTGTAGTCATTGTTGACGACTTGGAGAGCAATTGGCGAGCCCAGACTAGTCGATTGCCAAACCCCCGTTAGTATATCGTCGGTATCCTGTTCCAGTTTCTGTCGGCCGCCACGTCCATAGCCTCCTTGCCTAAGCCTCAATTCATGATTGATCATGTCCTGGTCGATGGTTAACCCGGCAGGAAACCCATCAATGAGCGCAAGCAGGGCTTTCCCATGTGATTCTCCGGCGGTCCAATAGCGAAGCATAAAGTGTTTCGAAATTCATTCAGAGGTAAACAAGCAAAAGAACCATTCTAGTTGTCGTCAGTTCTTAGCCAAGCCGCAATTGCCGTCGACGATCGTCTGTTTTCTTTCCTACGCACAGAGCATTCCTGTATGACAGACTCAACAATTCAAGCATTTGAAAAGAACAATCGCATTGGCTACTGCACAAATGTGCACGCCGGCAGAGATTTTGAAGGAGTATTAGAGAATCTCGTAAACCATTGCCTGCCTATTCGAATGCTTGCGGGGTCCGATCAACCACTCTGCATCGGACTATGGTTTTCGGAGGTATCGGCGACTCAATCCTTGCAACCTGCAAATTTGACACTCCTTAAGCAAAAACTGTCCGAGTTTCAGCTGGTGCCCTTTACCCTCAACGGCTTTCCTCAAGGTGACTTCCACAGCCAAGTCGTTAAGCACCGTGTATACCAGCCGACATGGTGGCAACGTGAGCGACTCGAATACACGCTCAATCTGATTCAGCTGCTCGACCAGATTCTTCCTGTAGGTGAAATCGGCTCTATTTCAACATTGCCGATTGCATGGAGCAAACCAGATCCATCCCGCGAGCAATTGCGGCACGCCGCAGCACAATTGTTGGACGTTGCCATGGTGTTGCACAGGCTCTTCGAGGAAAAAGGGAGAAAGATCGTGCTGGCTATAGAACCAGAGCCAGGCTGCTATCTGACCAATAGTTCTTCGTTTCGTATGTTCTTTAACGAGTACCTTCGATCCTCTACGCTACCCAATGCTACTGTAGACGTCGCCGGCGAATACTTGACGCTTTGCCACGATGTATGCCACGCAGCAGTAATGTTCGAAGACCAGTCGTATGAGTTGCAGCAACTAATGCATGACGAAATTGCAATCGGGAAGGTTCAGGTTTCGTCCGCCATTCAAATCGACTGGGACTCGATGTCGGGGGCCGAACGTGTCGAAGCCTTCGAGCAATTGCGAGGCTTCGCAGAAGACCGTTATCTCCATCAGACCAATTGCCGCAATTTGCGAACTGCCAAATGTGAGTTGATAGAGGACCTTCCTATTGCCCTATCGTCAGTATCATCGCCCGCCGACCTTGCTGGCGAATGGCGAATCCATTTTCATGTTCCGATTTTTCTGCCCCGGTTTGGATTGATTCATTCGACACAGAATGAGATTACTAAGTTATTGCAAATCCTCAGAAGTCCAGCCGCAAATCGGCCAGTGTTTACTGGACACTATGAAGTGGAGACTTATGCTTGGGGCGTATTGCCGGAAAACATGCGTGAGAGTCATTTGAACGAGGGCATCGCCAGGGAAGTGGATTGGCTCAAGCACCTCGCCGCAAGTCACTTAACCGAAAATCGATAGATGGTTGTTGAATTCCAATCCGTATCGGGACGCAATACGACACTTGGAAATTCGGGATGATTGGGTGAGTCTGGATAGTGTTGTGTCTCAAGGCAAAATGCGCCGTGCTTCGGAAATGGATTGTCGTTAAAGCTATTTGCAGTAAACAGCTGCACGACAGGTTCGGTCGTTAAGCACTCCATGATTCGGCCAGAGACGGGCTCGACGACTTTCGCGGCCAAACGAAGTGTTCCAAGATCACCTCTCAGTTGATACGTATGATCGTAGCCGCGAAACGTACCATCCAATGCACCGTAGAGTTGTTTAATGCGTTCACCGATGAGATGTGGTCGGCGGAAATCTAGCACGGTTTCTGCTACCGAAGCGAGCTCGCCAGTGGGGATCATTGACTTGTCCACTACCGCAGTTTGATCCGCTTCGATTTGCAATTCGTGCCCAAGAACGTTGCTTCCGGCACCCGCTAAATTGAAATACGCATGGTTGGTGAGATTGATGATCGTGGGTTGATCGGTTTTAGCCTTGTAATAGATTCTCAATTCGTTTTGGTCGGAAAGCGAGTACGTGACACTCACTTGAAGCGTACCAGGGAAACCTTCTTCGCCATCGCGACTCGTGTATTTCAATTCGACGGACGCTTGGTTGGCGTTTTCGGATTTGGCACCCTTCCATAGCGATTTCCCAAAATGCTTTTGGCCTCCGTGAATGTGATTTTCACCAGAATTTTTGGTGACCTGAATGGTTTTGCCATCGAGTTGAAAGCGACCTCCGCCGATGCGGCCGCCATGTCGGCCCATCACGGCAGCGGCCGGAAAGCCCTTCATGTACGTATCCAACGAGTCTGCTGCGAGCACTACATTGGTGTACTTCCCATCTCGGCCTGGAACTGAAAGTTCCGAAATGATTGCTCCGTATTCAATTATTTTGGCTTGCATGCCTTTGCTGTTGCGAAGCGTAAATTGCTGAACGACTTCACCGCTTGGCATGGTTGCATACGGAGCCACGACCGTGGAAGGAGTCTCCGCATGTGCACAATTCATGAAAAGCCCAAAACCAACCCACACCGCCTTAAATCGAAATGGAATTCGCATAGAAATAATCCTTGAAGATCAGAGGAAGGGAACAAAGGTCTAACCCAGCGTTGCAAGCGATGTGAATACTTCGCACCGTCGCCTCTGGCTTGGGGTCAATCAAGTTGGGTCAAGTGATTTGCTGACCGAACACCGACCTTGCATCGTCAGCCACGTCCTGTCAATCGCCATCGCTGCTGGAAGAGCCAGGTGTTGATCAATAAAAGGATTGCGCTCGCGCTCAAGGTCACCGCAAAGTAGCTGCAAACCAGTGGCCAAGACCCCAATTTGGCGCTGGCCGATGAGCTCCCCGATGCAACCTCCGTCATCGGGGTACTATCCGCAGCCATCAACGGACTGGCCACTCCGATAAATCGTAAATTTTCGACTTGTTGCCGAGCCAATAGGTTTTCGCTCGAATCTCCAGCTGGGGCAAAGCTCCAAAACAGGAAATAGATCGCGATCGGCAGACAATATAGAAACATTAAAACGATGTAACTGCCCATCATGGCGCTACTCGTCTTTCGCAGTAGCGTCGAAAGGAACAAGGCTAAAATGGCGTTGAAAACGGAAGCGACGATGCAAATACTAAGAAAAACCAACATGGCTTTCCAGTTCTTAAAGAGCTCCGGGTTTAAGAACGAGAG
>JANLUJ010000336.1:0-12094 GCA_031363425.1 Pirellula sp. | reverse complement strand
CGGTTTCCGAAACCGTCACTCGCGAATTGCGCGCGACGGGTGCTCGGCTCGTCGTTCGGATATCTGGTCAATCGTTCTTCACCGGCAACGAAGCGGCCAATGAGGATACCGGAGGTCCATGCTACTGGGCTTTTCGAACGGTCGAGTCTAATCTATTCTCAAGGCATGAACCAATTGCCATTTTTTGTACATGAACTTGCTCCGAAACTATCGACTCGCGAACTTAGCAGTCGCGAAGTAACTCAGTTTTTTCTCGATCGAATCGAAAAACTGCAGCCGTCTGTTCGTGCCTTTATTTCTTGGGACGGCGATCTTGCCCTCCAAACAGCGGACGCTGTCGATCATCGAAGGGCTGTCGGCGAGTCCTTGTCGCCCCTAGCTGGGATGCCAGTTGCAATCAAAGATATCCTTTGCACGACCGACTCGGTTACTACCTGCGGGTCACGGATGCTTGAAAACTATCGATCCCCTTATGACGCTCACTTGGTTTCGAAGCTTCGAGAATCGGGGCTCGTGATTGTAGGAAAAACCAATTTGGATGAGTTTGCGATGGGTGGATCGACCGAGACCGGCTTCCGAGGACCAGCTTATAACCCCTGGGACCTGGCATTGACATGCGGCGGCAGCAGTGGCGGTTCGGCCGCTAGTATCGCCGCAGGCATGGCGCCGATTTCAATTGGTACCGATACCGGCGGGTCGATTCGGCAACCAGCAGCTTTCTGTGGTGTCTGTGGATTGAAGCCAACGTATGGACGTGTTAGCCGATACGGGCTCGTCGCCTTCGCAAGTAGTCTCGATCAGGCGGGACCGTTTGGGCACACTATCTCCGACTTGGCTCTGACATTGCAAACCATTGCGGGCCACGACCCACGCGATTCGACCAGTCTCAAGGTTCCGGTCGACGACTATGCGTCTGAGATCGCCAAACCCTTTGCTGGAGCTAGAATCGGTGTTATTCGCGAACATCTTGACGGCAAGGGCCTCGACCCCCAAATTCACTCGGCTATCGTGAAAGCCATCGACGAATACAAACGGCTAGGCTGCCAAATCATCGACATTGAGATGCCGCACACCAAATACTCGATCGCGACTTACTACATTATCGCCCCAAGTGAAGCGAGCAGCAATTTATCGCGATACGATGGTGCGCATTACGGGTTTCGAGCCTCGATTGAAAAGGACAAGCAATTGGCAACATCTGGAGGTAAAGTCCAATCACCATTGATCCAGATGTATAGTCAAACTAGATCGCAGGGCTTTGGTTCGGAAGTGCGTCGTCGAATCATGTTGGGGACTTACACGCTTAGCGCCGGATACTACGATGCATATTACAAGAAGGCCCTGAAGGTGCGTCGGCTCATTCGAGAGGATTACGATGCGGCCTTCGAAAAGGTCGATGTGCTTGTGGGTCCGACCACCCCAACGCCACCCTTTAGAATCGGCGAAAAAGTCGATGACCCGGTCAAAATGTACCTTGAGGACTTATTTACGGTTGGCGCCAACTTAGCTGGTATTCCCGCCTTGTCGATGCCGGTTGGAATGACAACCACCGGACTGCCCATTGGCATGCAGATGCAAGGGCCGGCCCTTTCGGAGTCGAAACTGCTTCACATCGCCAACGCATATCAACGAGCTATTAGCTATCAGCCGAAGCTTGCGATCTCGTAGGTCCGGCTGTCCTCACGTAGGTCCGGCTGTCCTCAGCCGGACATGGCATCGACAATTCAGCTGGATGTGCACGAATAGTATCCAATTCAATCCGCCAGAATCACGGTGGGGACCACCGTGCCACACTGTTTCGTGCCACACTGTTACGCGTCCAACGGTGCTGTCATTTTTTTGCTTTGGCTTCGAGGTTTCGAAAGGACACCATTCGAAATCCAATGTCGTAACAGCGGCTTCCAAGTCGCCGAGCGCGGACCACGTTTGCCGTTACGATCGCGGTAGAGAAATAGATCTTCACGATTTGCTCTGGAAACCATTGCCGATCTGCCAGGACCGAGAAACCAGTCCGCGAGAGGTTTCGCACGATCACTTGGGAAGTCGGGAATTGAATAGGCAATCCGCTGGGGGACTCCATCCATTCGAGTATCGCGGGTCCTCTGCATCGAAATCGAGTTGCGACCCGGACGTCTTCATCGCACGTCGAGATCGGGCCGCGCTGTTGTAGTTCAAGCTGAATTTGCGGCGGAATGGCTAGTGTCAGAGGGTGTCCTCGGATTAGTTCGTTGAAGTTTGGCTCATCTTTTGTTCCAAGCACTTCGTTACCTCCATATCAAGGGCTGTATTCTTTTCCGATTCCAATACGCGAAGGGCAGCTAATCGCGTCATGGCAGGCCGATCCGCTCGCTCGCTTGTCAATCCGTCGAAGCGATTTGCGACGGCACAAATCCGGCTCGCAATTTGAATTTCGTCCCCCAACAAACCGACTGGAAAGCCTTTGCCATCTGGTCGTTCATGGTGTTGATAGCAGACCATCAAATGCGTTTCCGTAACTCCTGGTTCTCTGCAAAGCATGCGAAAACCTTGTGTTGGATGCGACTGGTCGTTTCGCAGTGTTCCATTCATTTCGATTTTTCCAATATCATGAAGCATCGCGCCCGCACAAATCTCGGAAACCACTTCCTCGCAATATCCCTGATGTTCGGCAATTAAATAGGCATAGAAGGTTGTGTTGACCGCATGCGTAACGAAACCGCAATCATGCCGAAGCGTGCGATGCAGTTCACGTCCATTGAGTTGAATATGATGTCCGAGTTGCGTGAGAATTCGACTACATGCGATACTGCTACTCAACAGGCTTTGAATCGATTTGTGTTCAAATGCCTTACTGAATTGTCCCTGCAGGTATTCAACCATCACGGCCGTCTTGAGGATGCGAGGAATACGAGGTTCAACTAGCCAGCATGCCATGTGTTCGACTAGATATTCAAAGTAGGACTGATGGCTAGTGTCCTCAACAAACACCTTTTGGTTCGGATTTGCCAACATGAAGCTAAAAATGCTTTCACTGACAATTTGCTCACTCGATAGAAATTTGACGGCCGAACCGGTCTTATCATTCCAAAGGTATACATTTGTCCCAACTCGGTAGTTTGGTACGAGCGTAAGGGGATGGATCGGGATCAGCCCACTAATGGTCATTCGAGCGGTACCAATGTTTGGAAATGGAATTCATAGAAAAAATACGCTTTGAATTGTTGCTTGGTGGCCAACCGCAATGAATTGCGCTACAAAGAATGCGGTACGGATCGATACATTCAGCACATTCGGCAGAAGCCATTCCTATCTGGCTGTCCTTAGCCGATCACGTAGGTCTGGGGTCCTCAGTCATACACGTAAGTCTGGCTGTCCTCAGCCAGCATAAATCAGTGTCAGCCTCAGAACAAGCTGACCTACGAGTGCACCAAGCTGCGAATTCTTTCAAGAAGCCGACGGATGCACTCGACCGCTCCAGACCCCCATGCTTTGCATCGCCTTGGCAGCAAGGCAACGCATTCTTTCGTCTTCGCTGCGTGCAAACTTGGCGATCGTTTGCGTACCAACATAACCACCACATCGACCTCGAAGCCAAATCGCTATGACCCTCAAGTTGTCGTTCGACGTCCTTTCAATCAGATAGGAAAGTGCTGCCTTGCAACTATCAAACTCCACATCGCGTATTTTCGAACGCATTGGCAACAGGGATTGAAGACTCGATCTCCGATGGTGTATCTCCACCGCAAGTTCAATTGCTTTGACACCCGATGCGTTTAGACGGAAGCTTTGTCCATTGAATCGATACTGGTGAGAGGCTTCCACGGGAAACCCAGCTAGTTTGCTTAGAGGTGCCATGCTTCGCATTGTAAAACAAAGCAAGCGGAATTGCGATTGGGAGGAACTATAGTGGAAAATTACCCTACTCTACGGGGCCGAAATCCGAAGGGGGCTGGCCGGTTTTCCCACGAGTGAACGGATCACCGAATTTAGAAAAGCCGTCCAAGAACCCTCCATGGCTCAAAAAGAACTCGCCATTCTCTACCCCCATGAATCGATCGAAACGATCGACGCGGCCCGTTGGGTCGTGGCTAAATTTTGCTGTCGTAAGCTCAATCCAATGGCTATCTGGCGTACGTATCCACTGATTTCCGTATCGTGCTTTTCGCAATAGGTGTCCGTTACTGCCGCCGAAGTTCTCGCTGAAGCTGTGCACACCGCGTAGCCAACCACCCTCCTTTGGCGCTCGCCACGATGAAATCAACATCCACTTCTGAGCTTCAGGTTGAAACCAATGGCCTGAAAAAATGGTCGTCTTGTCCACTGGTTTGGCCGTAACTACGAACCGCTGTTTCTCGCCAGTCTTCCACATGGTTTTGAGATGGCTGTGACCACCTGTCCCCTCATTGCCAAAGTCGCCGGTAAAGACCCCATCACCTTTGCCCACCAACTTGACACGGTTTTCATCGACCACTTTCTTTCTGTCCTCAGCTTCATTGCCGCTATCCCAAACGCTAAAGATGATTCGCCTTTCGGTCGGACTGTTAACCTGCATGCCGAAGTAGCCTCGATGCCAACCGCAGGCCATGTAGAAGGTTGTGGTCGGATCCTCGATGGCGGTCAATTCACAGTAGAACGCCTCGATGTTGGTATTCTCAGGAACCGGATAATTCAAGTGAACGGACGCGGCATTGCGACGTTCTTTCAGGTTGAAATGGGCTTGCTCCATGGCTGTCCCATCCAAAAACAATGCCTTGATATCACCGATTGGGCCTTTGGTTTCATTTAGCGATTCGAGTTGCATTCGCTTGTGCCCTGCCGTCGCGATCCTGAAAACTCCGAAGTCAGCGATCACGGGTTGATCGATGCCAAGACCCGATACGATTGCTTCATGCGATTCTTCATCAATGTTCAACTTGAAGCGTGATTTTGTGTCCAAAGGCAAACACAGTTCGATCTTCAGCTTGAGTTCACCCGTAGTTGCAAACTTGCCGTACCAATTGACCGACTGCGTAGGATCGTTCCAACGCGTAATTCCTTTTTGCTCGGATGCTCGGGCGCTTTCAGGATTGGGGAGCATGTATGCAGTGAACGCAGGCACTCGCAATTCCTCAGCCATGCATCGATTTGCAACCGAACCCGCGAACAGCAGCGAAAGAAGCGTCAAATGGATATAGAGGTGCATCGGGAGATCTTTCGTACTGAAGTAGACACAGCAATAACATCGTTTAACAGTCAGCCGTAGGCGTACTCTTGTGCTGGCTCGTTGTAGGCCTGCGGCTGACTGTTAAACGATTATACGGCGTTGGCTCTCAGCCCGGAGAAATCAGGACCCTTGCCGCGGACTGCGATCCTGCCGAACTCGATTCCCATCATGACCGAATTGAGGCCAGAGCCAATACCCAATAACGCAGATTTCGTGCCTAAAGCAAACTGGGACTGCGAAAGGCCAACCCCCAATGCCGTTGGCAATGCAACTGACCCTGTGTTACCTAATCGCTCAAAAGTTGCGAAGTCCGTTTCTACGGGCATGCCAAGCGATTCCAGCATTCTTCTTCGGTGTGCCGAGCCAACTTGATGACAAACCGTTGCGCCGATCTCACTTCGCTGCCACTCGAGTTCGCTGAGCAATCTCTCAAACGCTACCCTACCAGTCTCGACCCCGGCCTCCAATAACAACTCCGAATCGGTGTTCATGATCGGCTGCATGCCGCTGCCCGCTTGATCCGTATCGCTTTGGCATAGTGCATGATGTTGAGTTCTTGCGACAGCCACGGCGCCACGAACGCGCGCTCCCAAGCCTGGAGACTTGGATTCAAAGTAACGACGATCTCCAAGGAGCCAAGCACAACTTCCAGAACCAATCGTCAGCGACGCAAAGGCAGGTTTGATGGATTGGCGAGTCAATTCGTAATCAGCGTTCAATTGTTCGATTGTTGCATATAGCAGGCCGCGGCAGTCTTCCGTACCGACCACCAGGCCAGCCTGAATCGCTCCACTTTCAATCATTTGCGAGATTTGCACAGCACCGTTCATTACACCCAAACAGGCGTTGGAAACGTCATACACCCATGCGTCTTCGGGCAAGCCAGTCAGGTGGTGAACGCGGCATGCTGTAGCCGGTTCAAGGAATTCACGACAAACGCTGGCGTGTATCAGAGATTGCACTTCCGTTGGCTCAACGCTGGCGGCGATCATCGCTCGACGGCAACTCTCTGCGCTCATATCGCTAATACGAGTCTTCGGGTGCCAAAGCCTTCGTTCTTGAATACCGCTCATTCCCTCTAGCCGCCCTTGAGGCAGTTTGAGTCTTTGATAGACAGCGTCGAGTAATGTTTCGATCTGAGCAGAAGTGATCGCCAATGGAGGTATCACATAGCCAACCGAAAGCAGCGATACGTTTTGAAAAAGCATTGTTGGCGTTTCCTCTGGCAGAGCTACTCGCGACGATCGCTGAGTTCGTGCACCATGTCGACGAGTGCGATTACGTTTTCGACGGGTGTGCCGGGCAGGATTCCGTGTCCCAAATTAAAGATATGGCCTGGACGCCCCGCCGCTTGCGAAAGGATATAGTGTACAGAATCGCGAATCGTATCCAAATCGGAAAATAGAACAGTTGGATCGAGGTTGCCTTGTACCGCTCGATCGTTGCCAGCCATATCCCAACCGACATCTAATGGAACTCGCCAATCCAAGCCTACCACCGTTCGACTATCACCTCGGAGCAAAGAGGTTAGCATCGGATTGCCGGTGGCAAAGTTGATGACCGGAACGCCTGGTGCGATGGAATCGAGAAGTTGGTGCATATGAGGCAGGATGCGAGTTCGATACTCATTGGGCGACAAGCATCCGGCCCATGAATCAAACAGCTGAACGCACTGAGCACCGGCAGCGATTTGGGAGTTTAGGTACAGAGCGATTGAGTCCACGAGTTTGTTCATTAAGACATTCCATGCGACAGGATCTGAATACATCAACGTCTTGGTATGAATGTAGTTGCGAGAACCACTACCCTCAATCATGTAACTGGCCAAGGTAAACGGTGCTCCAGAGAAACCGATTACTGGAATCTTTTCCGGAAGGCTCGCCCGCGTCGCTTTGACGGTGTCAGCGACGAATTGCAATGCCTCCATGGTTTCCAAAGGCTTAACCCGATCGACATCCTTGGGCGTTCGAATTGGGTTGTGGATGACGGGGCCATCGCCGGTTGTAAACTCCAAGTGAAAACCCATTGGCTCAAGAATCGGGAGCAAGTCGGAAAATATGATGGCGGCATCGACTCCTAGTTTTTCGACTGCCGTCACCATGACTTCGGCGCACAATGCGGAGTTCTTGCAAAGTTCCAGGAAAGATACTTTTTCGCGGACAGCTCGATACTCTGCCATATAGCGACCAGCTTGTCGCATGAGCCAAACTGGGGTCACTTCCGTTGGTTGCTTGAAACAGGCTTTCATAAAGGGATTGTCGTGCAATGAACTCACGGGTGTTCCGGATGCCATTGTAACACTGTTCGAGAAGTCGTTTCTAGAAACGCTGATTGGCAATCCGGTGATGCCTGCAAACCGCTTGGCTTTAAGGATTCGCGGGCTTTTTTCAGCGGACGCTTGGACAAGTTGTCCCATCTTGGAATGTTCGGGTTCGAGATCGATTGGGATTTCGAGGTGCTGAAGCATTTCAGAGGTTGTTGGTCCAATCGACGCGACGACCATGCTGCGCAAGGCGAGCCGTAGAGCCGCTTCACAGTCGAGTTGAGCGGCGATGCGCAAGAGATTGACGGCTTGATGGGCGCTGGTAAACAGGAGGCAATCTCGCTCGCCCCGAACGATAGCTTGAACGTTGTCAATTAGTGGCTGGGTGTCCAATGGGAGTTCCCATTGATAGACCTTGACGGTGGTTACTTTGGCTCCCCTTGCTTCAAGGCCAGCAACCAAGGAATGGTTGGTGATACCGTACTCTTGTAGTCCGACCTCAACGTTGGATACGGGCACATGGATGTCGATTGTTTGAAGGACTTCGCGCCAAGTGTTGGGTTCAGGTGCTCGGTAAGTTGGTTGCAGGCCGAACTCTCGCATCGCGGCGACAGGCTTTGGCCCACGAGCCACGGTTGGGATATCCGACAACGAATCCAAGAATCGTTGTTTGTCGACGTGTGGTTCGATGGCAGTAATCAATTGCTTGAAGCCGACCCCCGTCAAAAAGATGACGGCTCCGATTTCACCGGTCATTACTCTGTACGCGAATTCGATGGCTTCTTTGTTTTTGTCGATCGGCACTTCGCGCATGGAAGGGCTGACGAAAGGCAGGCCGCCAAAGCGCTCAATCAATCTTGTAAAGTCATCGCGACGACGGCTTTCCAGAGCGGCAACCCGAAGCCCACCAAAGGAAGGGCTGAGAGATGTGGCTGAGGGAAGTTCAGAGTTTGGTTTTTGAGTTGAATCTTCGGACATAGGCTTCGGGCGTGGGTTATTTCAATACTTCAGTTGCAGCGGCAGTGTCGAGAAACCACCAGAGTCTCCCAAGTTTAGGTTCGATCAATTGAGCTGGGTATTCGTCGGGATGCCGCGGGCCATGTAGAACAACATCGACCGCAGGACGCTTGGATGGCCCACATACCAGAAAGGCGATGTTTCGAGCTGCGTTGATCATAGGCGCCGTCAAAGTTAGACGATACGCTGAAAACTTGGGAACGAAGTTAGCGACGAAGAGTCGATGCGATTCATTGAGCGCTTCGGTTTCTGGAAAAAGTGAAGCAGTATGTGCGTCATCTCCCAGACCAAGAAGCACAATATCGATCGCCGGCATTTCAGCGTCCTCGTCATCGGCGCCATCTGAGAGCGATTCCCGAATTGATTTTTCGTACTCAGCGGCTGCGCGTTCGGGCGCGTGGACATGAATTGCAACGGGCAAAACATGAGGCATCGACTTTGGCAACGCAACGGGGTCAAGTCGATCGAGCCAAGCTTCTTTCACCATCCTGTAGTTGCTGTCAACATGTTCGTGCGGAACGTTTCGCTCGTCTCCCATGATCAATAAGACACGCGACCAGTCGACGCTCTTGGTCTCATTCTCCGCGATGAGTTGATAGAGGCGCTTGGGAGTCGAGCCGCCGGACAATGCGATGCTGCAGGTTCCTCGCGCAGCCATGCACTCCGCTATGGTCTCGATCAACCATTCGGTTGCCGCGATCGCAACCTCTTCAGCGTTTGGCTTTACGATGGTTTGGTGGTACATGGTTTTACTCGTTGGATATTACTCTCGGAATGCTTTTTGAAGAGGACAGAGGGCTGCATTAACAGGGTGCCCTCGACGATAGTCCACTAGTAATTGTCGGGACTGATCAGCCAACATCCGACGTACCTCTCGCCGCTCGCCTTTGACGCGAGGAATTTTTAAATTGTCGTATGCCGTTGTTTGGTGTCGCATCCAAGCGATAACGGCAGCCTCAGCCCGTTGTTCAATTGGTATTCGTTCGGTTCTTGCTACGGTTCCACTTCCGACCGGCGTTGCATGCAATGTAACCGCCGCCGCGAGTTTTTTTGCAAGTGTATCGTAACGTGGCGCAAAGTTCAAAAAGTCGAATACCGCGGCTCCAAAGTTCTCGACGTATTCGGTCTGTTTCTTTTCTCTTCGACTTGCATCAGCAACTCTACGTTTGGCATACGACTCAGAGGATCGCTCTTGTTCGAGACCAGCTCGCAACGAGACAATCGTTTCTTTGGGAGCGAGCACACCCTTGGAAAAAGTCCTGCGTCCCTTCTTCTCCTGTATCGTCCAAGTCGGCCCGGCAGCTTTTAACCGGCGGGTCAGTCCCGCATCTCCAGGCGGCAATAGTTCCCAACCGTCGGGAATTGGAAGGATTTTGCCATCTTCGGTGCGTACGGTCTTGTCACTTGGACCGGGTGAAACCACCCGCGATATGATCGCCATTGAAGCCTATGTAGTGGTAATTGCTGGAAAGAGCAACGGATCGGTCTTTCTCTTGTCAGAATTTTACCACGAATCCAAGAAACGATCAGTCCTGTTTCGGACCGCGAAGCAAACTGAAAGGCTCCCAGTTTGTGGGATAGGCTTCCAGCCTGTCCTTTCCTATGAGAAAAGCCATTCCGACTGGCATGGAGGTTGTACAGCTTTAGAACGTCCCAATGGGCTTGCCCATTGGACGTAAAGTTTCCAGGCTAGAAGCGATCGCATCAATCAATACCCGCCTCCCCACTCAGTCCAACGCGTGTCGCGTTGGACTGGGTGGGGAGGCGGGCGTTCGCGTGGCACACGCCTCTAGCCAATAAGCGTTGGCTCCAACGAGACGAGCTCGTTGGGGGCCTGCAAAAACTCGTTGGGGGCCTGCAAAAACAGAGATGCGAAAGCTGTACAACCGGCTTGACCGGTGAATCGTTCGGGTTTTTTGGCTACCTATTGACCCGAAGTTACCCCGCGATGCGTATGTCAGCAACAGTATACTGACTACTGCCGCTAGCCTTAGGCATTAGGCATCACCGCATTCGGACGACGCGCTCCGCAAGAATTTGCTTGGCTGCGAGATTGGGGATGTACCCCCGCATTCCATAGACCGTAACAGGCTGTTGGAGATAACGCCTTAAGTTAAGAGCAGGCGTCGTTTGAACATAAGTGATCACTTTGCCCGCATCATCTGTTAATGCAAACTCAGGCTGGCCCTTGATCGTCGTATGGACTTGAACCAGCCAGCCAGAGGCATCTCCTTCGGCCACGGCGCTTGTTGCAAAGGCAGTGGCGACTGCGCTGCCACTGACTCCTGCGTGGCTAGCCGAAGCGGGCGAAACAGCGCTGGCTGTTCTCGTCTGTTGAGCCAGCATCGATACGTCCTGCGCTAGGCCAAGCGTGCGCTGACGAAGGGACTCGAAACGCTCGATTCTCTCCATGAGCAATCTGGCTTCGCCACGCACCATGGCGGTTGCTCCATTTTCAACCCAAGAGGAGGCTTGGTTTTTCAATTCGGCGAAATTCCATTGCTCGGTAGGGCTGGCAACCTCTCTAGTCAAATACACAAGAGCCGATTGGATTTCAGGCGTCTGAAATTGGTCCGGAACCTCTTCATTGTTCAAGAAGTCATTGTTCATGGTTGTTGGAATCGGTTGAGCGACTGAATTTCGAAGCGAAGGGTTCAAGCCATGCCAAGCAGAAGTTTCGAGAGGGATTGGAATTGGTTGTTGTTGTGGTTGTATACCATAGGGGTTACCAATGTTGTTCGCGGCGAGCATGGGGTTGCCGGCAGTCGGAGTGGAGCCAAAAACGGGTTCGCGCGAATTGATCCAACGTGAAAACGTGGTCTCGCCTTGATTCATCGGTGGACCAGAAGAAATAGGGACCGTGATAGGACCACCGTAGTTTAGTCCCGTTGTTACTCCAGGGTCCGATGAAGTGTCATAGGGTAGTGTCATGGTCGATCCCTTTTGCCCTGGTCGCGGCAATCGATCGAGTCGACTATTACCGACGGCACCGACCCTGCCAATGTTCCCCTGCGATGGGGTCGTGTGAAATTGTTGAGCGATGTGAGTCGTCACAGGTGCGCGATCTGCTTCGATGATGTTGAGCCCAATGAGTCCCAGTAAACTGTTCACAGGTCTTACACGGAGCTTTGGGTCGGCCGACTGCATTGCTTCCCATTGCCGCTGGCCATCGATCTGATGTTCCACCGAGGCTTTGGTCCGTTTTTGATTGGACCGCATTGGGATGGGACGAATTGGAGTGGTCGCGATCGCCGATGAATTATCGAGTCCTTGTAAGTCCATCTCAGTAGCTTCATCTTCGGCAATGTTTAGCAACGAGGTAACCTGGCTAGCCAATTTGGATTTGTTGCTTCGAGCCTCAGTCACGATTTTTGGTGAGTCTAGACGGACGTGAATACCATCTGCGGCCATCTTGCTTTGAATCTCTTCCTGCTCACGTTGAATTTGCTGTTCAACCTGTTCCAACGTTTTTTTTTCGTCGGACCAGACTACTTTGCCAGACTCGGATTTTGAGTTCTTGCGTGCAGCATTTGGCATTGGCACTTCCATGTAGTTCGCCAATTGAACACCGTTTGGAGGCGAACTGTTTGGAGACGAGTTGGAAAGTTGCGATGTCTTTACCCAACGAAACT
>JANLUJ010000304.1:0-3969 GCA_031363425.1 Pirellula sp. | reverse complement strand
GCTTCGCTTTTGCTAACAACCGAATCCTTGATCACCGAAATTCCAAAGGAAGAGGAAGAACCAGCCGGTGGCCATCATGACCATGATCAAGGCATGGGAGGAATGGGCGGCATGGGAGGAATGGGCGGCATGGGTGGAATGGGCGGCGGCATGGGCGGAATGATGTAATTCATTGTTCGACCACCAGTAGTTCTCAACTCAATTTCATATCAACAAATCAATTCAAACAACTTTTAAGTACAAGGAAATTTTCAAATGGCAAAGGTAAACATTCGTCCTCTTGATGACCGCGTCGTTGTGCAGCCGCTCGAAGCAGAAGAGACCACCGCAGGTGGAATCGTTTTGCCAGACTCGGCCAAGGAGAAGCCACAACGCGGCAAGGTGGTTGCAGTTGGTCCGGGCAAACTGCTTGATAGTGGCGTTCGCGGAGCTTTGAGTGTGACCGTGGGCGACGAAGTCATCTTCGGCAAGTACGGCGGAAGCGAAGTGGAAATCGACGGCGTTGAGTACAAGATCCTTCGCGAGAGCGATGTCCTCGCTAAGCTTGCTTAGTTCACCGAATAATAATCTCCAATCCATCGCTTCACTGAAGCGATGGTATTCCAACCGAACAATCCAAAAATCCATAAGGACTGCTAAGCGTGGCGAAGCAACTACTATTTGACGACCAAGCCCGAGCGAGAATGCTCCAAGGCGTAGAAAAATTAGCGAATGCGGTAGCCGTGACCATGGGTCCGACTGGTCGCAACGTTATCATCGACAAGAGTTTTGGCGGACCAACCGTTACTAAAGACGGCGTTACCGTTGCAAAGGAAATCGAACTCGAAGACCGCTTCGAGAACATGGGCGCAAAGCTCGTGGTGGAAGTCGCACAAAAGACTAGCGATTTGGCTGGTGACGGCACTACCACTGCGACGGTGCTCGCTCGAGCGATCTTCAAAGAAGGCTTGCGAAACGTTGCAGCTGGCAGCAACCCATCCGCGATTCGACGAGGCATCGACAAGGCTGTTGAAGCCACCGTTGCGAAACTGCAAGAGATGGCTAAGCCTGTCAGCAATCGGCAAGAAGTTGCTGCGGTCGGATCCATCTCGGCAAACAACGACATGTCGATTGGTTCACTGCTGGCAGAAGCGCTGGAACGAGTTGGCAAAGACGGCGTGATCACGGTTGAAGAAGGCAAGACAGCCGAAACAACCGTTGAATACGTGGACGGGATGCAATTCGACAAGGGGTTCGTTTCTCCGTATTTTATCAATACGCCTGCGACGATGAGCTGCACTTACGAAAACGCGCTCGTCCTTTTGTATGACAAAAAGATCAGCAACATTCGGGATTTGGTGCCGCTCCTAGAAAAGATCAGCGCCGCCGGCCAGCCATTCTTGATCATCTGCGAAGATGTCGATGCAGAAGCGTTGACGCTTTTGGTGGTGAACAAACTGCGTGGCACGCTTAATGTCTGTGCAGTTAAGGCTCCCGGCTTCGGAGATCGTCGCAAGGCGATGCTCGGAGACATTGCTGTTCTTACTGGAGGGACTTTCATTAGCGAAGATCTCGGCATCCAACTTGAAAAGGTCTCGTTGGAACAACTGGGACGTGTTAAGAAAGTTGTCGTTGACAAAAACAACACAACCCTAGTCGAAGGCAGTGGAGATCGGAAAGCGATCGCACAACGCGTCGCCCAAATCCGCGCTCAAATCGAACAAACGGACAGCGAGTACGACAAGGAAAAGTTCCAGGAACGACTCGCCAAGCTCGCAGGTGGCGTTGCTGTCATCAGCGTGGGTGCTGAAACGGAAGCGGACATGAAGCAAAAGAAGGCTCGCGTTGAAGATGCGTTGCATGCGACCCGCGCAGCTGTTGAAGAAGGAATTCTTCCAGGTGGTGGTGTTGCTTTGCTCCGATGCCGTGACACGGTTATGGCTGTCGCTAAAAGTTTGAGCGGAGACGAGAAGACAGGTGCAGAAATCATTTTGCGAGCATTGGAATCCCCGCTTCGTCAAATCGCAGACAATGCCGGAATCGACGGCAGTGTCGTCGCCGACGAAGTTGCTCAGAAGCCGCTCAATATGGGCTACGACGCAAATAAAGGCGTCTATGTTGACATGTTGAAGTCCGGCATTATCGATCCGGTGAAGGTTGTTCGAACGGCATTGGCGAATGCAGCTAGCATTTCAGGTTTGCTGCTAACCACGGATTCTCTCGTGACGACCTACGACAAAGACGATAAGAAGAAGCGAAAGGTCGAAGGCTCCATCAACTAATGGTTGATAGGCCCGTTTTTTCGATCGCTTGAAAGTTCAGGGGTCACTTGCGATAGTGTTCAACACTCCGCGAGTGCCCCTTTTTTTCTGACAAAAACCGTTTCCAGAGCCCTAGTTGCTCCGCCCCCAATCACGAGCTTGAACGTGGCCACCAAACGATGTTACTACGAAGTTCTCTGCGTTCAGCAATCTGCTCCGCAGGATGAAATCGCAAAAGCCTATCGTAAGCTCGCCCTCAAGTATCACCCAGATTCCAATCAAGGGGATACAGAGGCTATCCATAAATTCAAGGAAGCGGCCGAAGCGTACGAAGTCCTGAGCGACCAACAAAAGCGTAGCCGTTACGATCAGCATGGACATGCCGGCGTCGAAGCTGGCGGCGGAAGTGGGTTCCGTGACGTCGGCGACATTTTCGAAGCCTTTGGGGACGTCTTTGGCGGCACCATCTTTGAAGACTTTTTTGGTGGCGGAGGGGGCAGATCGCGTGGTCGGGTTCGTCGCGGCGCGGATTTGCGATGCGATGTTACCTTGGATCTCGAGGAAGCCGCGAGAGGAGTGGCGAAGACGGTTTCGCTAACCCGCCATGCAGCTTGTGAAACATGCGCAGGCTCCGGTGCAGCCGTTGGTTCACAACCAGAAACTTGCCGCAAATGCCAAGGGCGTGGGCAGGTCGTGCAAGCCTCCGGAATACTACGAGTCCAAACAACTTGTCCCATTTGTCGAGGTAGTGGGAAAACAATTAGCAAACCATGCAAAACATGCGACGGACAAGGCTTAAAGCCTCATGAAGTCAAGTTGGAAGTAAAGATCCCAGCCGGTGTAGACGACGGCATGCGAGTCCGACTGCCAGGCGAGGGTCAACCAAGCCCCGATGGTGGTCCCCGCGGTGACGCTTACTGTTTCATTCACCTTAAACAGCATTCCATTTTCCATCGCGACGGCCATAACCTTGTGTTTCAGCTCCCAATTGCTTTTAGCCAAGCGGCTCTAGGCACAACCGTAGCCGTACCAACCCTCGATGGCCGTAAGTCGCTTGACATTGCGGCAGGCACTCAAAGCGGAACCGTGTTCCGACTGCGCGGGTTAGGGATGCCCGATCCGCATACCGGCGCGCGAGGTGACATGCTCGTTGAGACGATTATCGAAGTTCCCAAAAAACTGACAAAGCGTCAACAGGAATTGCTCCGGGAACTTGCCGAACTAGATGAAAAAGAGATTTCACCCGAGAGGAAGGGATTCATGGATCGAATTGTTGCCTACTTTCAAGGCGACGTATCGGAAGCCGCTACTGCAAAATCAAAGAACTAACCGTCGAATAGAACTCGCGATTGCAGATGTTTGTTCGGCCATCGCACAACACCCCTCACAACCATGATGCATGATGTCGAAAGAACCAACCAACGAAGTCAAACCGAACTCAAACGCTGAGCGCTCCGCCAACGATTCCATTTTCGAGGCGATGGAGGGCGATTCAGTTGGAACCGAATCGCCTGAGCAAATTGTGGACTTGCTTGAGCAGCAAGTTGCCGAATTCCGTGACCGCGAATTGAAGGCACAGGCCGAGCTAGAAAACTTCAGAAAGCGATTGCTTCGCGACACTGAACAACAGCTCAAGTATGCCGTCGTACCGTTCGTCAGGGACTTGCTCGAAGTGGTCGACAACCTAAATCGTGCGACGGAAGCCGCGACTGCTAGTGGCAGCACCGAT